>DASQMM010000602.1:0-2666 GCA_035645495.1 Brevibacillus sp.
ACGTGAGAGTCCACCCGCGTCAAACGCTATCTGGCAGAAGGTTAGCCGTGATGCCAATACAAGGTCGGCTTTTCCTGCACCTTCACTCGCGTCCGATGCAAAATGGGAAGAACGGCGCAGACGCTGGGAGGAGGCCTATGAAGCCGGTGTCCTTACCCTGGCAGAATTGCGCAAGAAGCTCCAGCATCTGGGGCAAAAGCAATTGGCAGAAAAGGAAAAGCTGCCATCCCTCCCCCACATCCGGAATGAAGAAGAACGGGATGAGCAGCAGTCCCTTACATGGAACAAAATCTGGTCCGAGTCAACGCGCGAAGAACGCAGACAGCTCGCAACCAGCCTGATCCAGCGACTGGAGGTGGAGGCATCTCCGGCTTTTGGTCCAGGAAACAGGCGCGGTGTCAGGATTCACCGGATCCTGCTTGTGGAAGATTAGCTTGGTTCTTTTTTTCTCTACGTGGGCATGTGGTTCCCCATTAGGGTTGGAAAATTCGGTCACAGCGGGGATCATCAGCGCGAAGAATCGGCGTTTGCAAGTCGCCAAGCGGATGTACGAGGAGATCTTTCAGACAGATGCAGCGATTAATCCTGGCAACAGCGGTGGACCGTTAATCAATCTGAACGGCGAAGTGGTAGGGCTCAATGCCTTCATCATTCAATCCAGCCAATGTCTCGGCTTTGCGATCGGGATCGACGCTTTGAAGCAGCATTTGGAGCAATTCATTTTTCACTGAGGAACCTAAGAGAAAAACCCCGTCTATTGGGACGGGGCTTGTTTCTCAAAGGCAATCAGGTAGACATCCTTGCCGTCTTGACTATTCAACTCACGTTCTGTCTCCTGAAGCTGTTTCAATTGGTCAGCGGTCAGTTGGGCAATCGGCAAATCGCCTAGACGATCTTGGTTCACACGGCACTCCCCCGTTAAGAAATCAATTCACGCCTAGTTTGCCCACCCAAAACGCTATGTATTTAAGCAGTCCGCTGAAAGGCTTTGGCAATATCCGAGCATGAGCGCTTGCAGAACAGAATCGGCAGCTTGCGATCCTTGGCCTGACTTTTCACAGTCTTGGCGAGGTTGTGGTTGACGAAATCCGTCAGCACGAGAATCAATTGAACACCGGTCGGGATTTTTACTCCTGTCTGCGAATTTTTCCTTCCTGTCACGTGATGAATCTCCTGGAATCCTTTCCCTTCCAACAGCTCGATAATATTCCCCAGGCGATCTCCGCCGATTACCAAAATCGATGACATATCATAAGCCTCCTTAAATAATGGTCTGCAAATTCATGTATGTAGCCAAGCTTCTTTTTAATTGATAATGAGTATCACTCTTATTGATAAATATTATCATTCCCAATTAGCTTTGACAATACTCTCCGTGATAAGTTTTTTGGAAAAATCGAAAACTAGGGCGAACACGTGAACGTCCTACATAGTGGTTGCCGGGGGCTTTTTGACAAAGGTATAATGAGGAAATAGATCATTTTGCGAGGAGGTGGCGTCGTGCAAGAGCTTTCGCAACTACACGCCATTTTTGATCGGACCCAAGGATATATCCACCGCTTCATGAGCCTGATTCAGCCGATTATTGATGCTGCGCAGGATGAGCACACACGCTTGTACTATCACCATATATTGGAGGAGGAAGAGCAGCGCGAGGATCGCTTGAAAGAGTTGATTCCCTATCTGCAATCCCTCACGGCAGAAAAAGCCGAACAGCTAAGCGACCGCGAACTGTCCCGGTTGCTCTCCGATATCAATCTGGAACGCTTTGGGCTGCATAACTTCCGGGAGCATCTGGAGCTGGCCCTCTACGAATTCCGCGACGAAGAGACGCGTCTGGATCTAGACGGGATGCGCGCGACCACCCATGAGGACTATCTGCGCGTCAAGGATATCATGGCCAGCTTGAGCGAGCGCTTTTCGGATGTATCCCACCCGGCTCTGACCGATCATGATGAGGGACATGACATCCATGCCGTAGATCACCTCAAGGCTTCTGCTGCACTGCCAAAAGGAGTCGCATCGGTCATCAAGCATGAGACAAGCCCTGCTCCCGCTAGAAAAGGGCTGACGGTAGGAAGTTTGAAAGGAAAATAAAGAACGAAAAAGCCGTTCTATCATGGAGGTAATACAATGGACAAACTCCGTAAATACCCTGACTCTCCCCTGACGCAAGACGAGTGGAAACAACTGGACGAAACAGTCGTCGATATGGCTCGCCGCCAGCTCGTGGGACGCCGTTTTATCGATATTTACGGCCCGCTGGGTGAAGGCATCCAGACGATCACCAATGACGTCTACGAGGAGTCCCGTTTTGGCGGTCTTTCCCTGCGTGGCGAATCTCTGGAAATGACCCAGCCGAGCAAGCGTGTCAGCATGACCATCCCGATCCTGTACAAAGACTTCATGCTGTACTGGCGCGATGTGGCACAAGCCCGCACGCTCGGGATGCCGCTGGATATGAGTGCAGCCGCCAACGCAGCAGCTGGCGGAGCCTTGATGGAAGACGATCTTATTTTCAATGGCGCAGCCGAATTCGACCTGCCTGGTCTGATGAATGTCAAAGGCCGCCTTACCCATCTGAAAAGCGACTGGATGGAATCGGGCAATGCTTTCGCTGACGTGGTGGAGGCTCGCAACAAGCTGTTGAAAATGGGCCACAGCGG
>DASQMM010000603.1:0-2582 GCA_035645495.1 Brevibacillus sp.
AAACGCCTTTTTCACCCGCTGTAATGAGCATGTAGTCTTTGTCGCCAGCCGTCAGATAGAAGCCGCCGCCTTCGTTTATCACCCATCCAGCGGGAAACCACTCGGGATGGTGACGGACGAGGTATTCCATTCCTTTTCGACTGCCCTGTTCTTCATCGGCAGTGGCGATAAGATAGACATCCCGGTTCAAACCCTTGCTCTTGGAAGCTCGTTTCAACAGGATGAACGCCATCAGTTCCATCGTTACGAGATTTTTCGTATCCAGCGCTCCCCTTCCGTAGATCCACCCGTCTTCTTCGACGGCGGCAAAAGGGGGATGAACCCACTGATCCGGGCTTGCCGGCACCACATCCAAATGGCTAATCAGCAGTATCGGGGTTTCTTGGCCACCCTGTATTTTGGCGAGAAGATTGCCTCGTCCTGGTTCGCTCTCCACGATTTTGCTCTCAATCCCCTCAGCCTGAAGCACCTGCGCGAGATAACGCGCTCCTTCTGTCTCATTTCCTGCAGGAGCCGATGTGTTGATTCGGATCAGCTCTTTGAAGTGCTGCACCGTTTCCCTTTCCAAGTCGTTTGTCCACTCGATCGAAGACATGGCATCCTCCTATGATCCGCAAGCGATGGTGACCAGCTCCAACTGCCTTTTGCTCAACACTTTCGCTCCCTGCTCGGTAATCAGTACGTTCTCCTCTACGAGAATGCAGGGCAGACCATCGTCTTGAATCACCGTAGGCTCGATGGCGTAAATCTCTCCCACCTGTACCGTCCCTTCGACGGCTGGTCTCGGCGGTGTGCGTCGCGGCCCCAGGATGGTCCCACCGTCGTGCGTTTCTCTGCCGACCTGATGTCCTGTGGAGTGGCGAATGGTCGGGTAGCCAGCCTCTTCTATCACTCGGCGTGCTGCGGCATCGACCTCCCAGCCCTTCACGCCCTGACGGATGAATTGAATGGCTTGCGTAATCGCGTCGATGGCGGTGTCAAAAGCTCGCTGGATCTCTTCCGGCGCTTTCGTCTCGCCCGGCTTGAGCAGATACACCGTCCTCGCAATATCTGAAACATAGTGGTTGTACTTGAGCGAAAAATCGATGATCACGATATCCCCCGGAATCGTCTTGTGATCGCCCGGCTTGCGGTGGGCCAACCCATTTCGTACCGTACAAACCAGCGGCGGATCATGAGGATTGCCCAAACCGTTCGAGAGGCCGCGCTTTTTCATCCCCTGCACGAACAGCTCGCCGATCTCGATTTCCGTCATGCCGCATTTGATTCGGGAGAATACTTCCTCGTAAATCTCGATGGTGTAATCCACCGCTTTTTGTATGCAGGCGATCTCTGCAGGAGATTTCACGCTGCGCAGCTCTTTTAGGATCGCTTCACTCGATACTTCCATTGCCAGCAAACGCTCTTTGCCCACAAGCTCCTCCAGCCACAGATACAAGCCAAGCGTCAATCCGTCGCACAGATGATCGTGATGAGAAATATTGAGCGCAAGCTTTTGAGGGGACAGCTTTTCCAGCTCCTGCAAAAAGACTTCATCCAAACTGGAATAATAAGGAATTACCTCAGCGAACAATCCTGTTCCCTCGTAGTTTCCTTTATCGCTCACCGTCGCTATGACCTTATGCTGACCATTGCGGTTGATAAAGATAGCTGCTGTATGAAACGAACGGATCCCAAACAGCAGCGGCATGCTTGGGTCCGAGCCTTCTCTCGTCAGCACCAGCCAGGAATCCACCCCCGCCTTTTCCAGCAGGGTTGCGGCGTGATCCAACTTTTCTTTGGCGATCTGATAGGTTTCCTGTACCACTTGATTACTCCCCTCTCGTCATGTATCGGCCGATTGATTCGTATAAAATCCTGATTCCAAAAAGCAGCGAGTCCAGCGGGATGCGCTCATCTACCCCATGCACCAGCGGAAGCACCTTTTCAAACGTGACATCGGGAAGCATCGGGGAGAAGCCGAATACCCGAGAGCGATAGGGCAAGAGATGGCGACCGTCACTGCTGCCAGTGGCGATGAACGGCACCACTTTGCTGCCCTCGATCTGCGCTCGTACTCGCTGATCAAATACCTCGAACAACGGGCTTTCAAAATCCGTTTCGTAGCCTTGGGAAAAGCTCTCGATCTGCCAGGAAACGGGCAGGTCTTCAGCCAATTGGGCCAGCTTCTCCTCCACCATCTCTCTCGTCACCCCCGGCAGCAGGCGGCAATCTACACAGATGACTGCCTCTCCTTGTGGCTGTCGGGCCAACCTGCCTCCCTTCCAGATGGTCGGTGCCATCGTATT
This sequence comes from Brevibacillus sp., assembly GCA_035645495.1. Lineage (GTDB taxonomy): Bacteria > Bacillota > Bacilli > Brevibacillales > Brevibacillaceae > Brevibacillus. Next base: position 2,289 of record DASQMM010000603.1, read on the forward strand.
TTCGGTCATGGCGCGCAAGACGTTTGCCATGAAGTGGCTTACATACGGCTGCAAAAGACGTAATTTTTCTGCAATCGGCGCTGAGATTGCCTCTTCCAGCTCACAGCTTTGCAGCAATTGGTCCAGGAGATAGACTGTGGTCTTCGGCGGTTCCGCTTCCCAGCGAAATTGCGTGATGCGCTGCACCAGCCGGGCTGCAGCATGCATCGGGCGATTGTCCACGTAGTAGGGCGTCGATTGACTGTTCGCCACATAGAAGGTGATTTGGCAGATCCCCTTTTGCCCTGTTTCGCA
>DASQMM010000604.1:0-14278 GCA_035645495.1 Brevibacillus sp.
AAACGCGTTTGACGGTTGAGCAGCCTGCCAAAGAAGCGTACAATAGGAACGAATACGCATTGGTAATACAGCCGATAAAGGAGTTAACGATATGTTGAACGATTGGCGTGTCTATATGGACGGCACAGGAGAAGAACAAAAACACGTAGCCTGGCATGAGGTTTTAAAAGGGATCGCGCAGTTGAACGGAGAGACTCATACGCTCGTCCACGCCGCTTACGGAGACCACGTCGATCTGGTGGTGGCAGGCGGAAACCAGGGAAAAGTCCTGGTGCAATGGAAGGAGCATGAGCCTTCTGAACGACATTATGTTCTCGCATCGGACAAGCAGTCTGCTGTGATGGCGACCTTGGTCATCGAGGGAGAAGAAATTGCTTTTCCGGCGAGCTGGTGCGTCCCTGTCGAGAAGGTCATCCCAATTTGCGGTGATTTGCTGCGCACCTGTGAAAAAGGCGAGCCCGCAGACCTGAGCTGGCAGGAAGTAGAGCAATAGGCGGGGGGATCTTTCTTGGATATTTCTACCTTGCTGCAATCCATCCTGATCATGGCTGTCATCATCGACATAGGCGGATTGATTGGTTATCGACAGCCCTTGACGGATGATTCGCGGCAACTTGTCATTACCATCATCGTAAATGTGGCAATGCCCTGCATTATCCTCGACGGTATCTTTCAAACGCCAATTGACAATGCCTTGTGGACGCAAATCCTGACGACGCTTGCGCTTTCCATAGGCCTCAACTGCCTTGGAATATGGATGGGGTGGCTGGGCGCTAGGGCCATGACAGTCAGCGTTCAAAAAAGAAGAGAGATTGCGATTTTATCAGGGTTAGGGAACACCGGTTTCATCGGATTGCCGCTCTGTGCTGCGTTGTTTGGTCCCAAAGGGGCATTGCTGGCAGCCATATTTGACGCAGGCGTTGATGTTGTGCTCTGGACCGTCGGCGTCATGATGCTGCAAGGAAAGGGCTCCTTTTCTCTCAAGGGACTAAAATCGCTGATCAATATTCCGATGGTAGCGATCATCGGAGGATTGGGTGCTGCGTTGCTCGGATTCATTCCTCCTGAGCCCGTAAAGCCAGTGTTCGGGACATTGTCCAAGCTGGCTACCCCGCTGGCAATGCTCTATATCGGGATGCTGCTTCCTCATTTCCTAAAAGGAAAACGCTTCGTCTCCGTCAAGCTGCTCAGTGTGCCCATTACCTTTAAGCTGATCTTGTTTCCCTTGCTGTCTGCGACTTTACTCTCCATTTTTCCTATGGACAGCGAGATCTCCCGCATCGCATTGATCCAGGTAGCGATGCCTACGCTGACCCTCGCCTCGATTCTATTCGGGCGCTATGCAGCGGATGAGGAGATGGGGGCGATGACGACGCTCTTTTCTACGCTACTGGCGATGCTAAGCATCCCGGTCGTCGTGTACATGGGCAGTTTGTTATAAAGAAAGACAGAATAGCCGAATCCTTCTGAAGGGATTCGGTTTTTTGTATGCAGCGGCCAACCCTGAACCACTTCTTCGAAGGTGGCTACTTTTGGCCGCGGTTCCGCCTTTTGGAATGGAGCAGGCCAGGAAAGACCCACAGCAAAGATCCCAACCCGCCTCGAGCGTTTTCTCCTTTTTCCTCATCACCACGAAAGCCCGACAACCACCAACCTAAGATGGTACTTCTGTCACGTTTTACCAGCGTAAAATGAGGGTAGAGTATATGAAACGAATCGATCCCAACACGAGTCTTACAGGATAGCACTGGCAAAGAGGATCAGAATGAATGGAGGTTGGCGTTATGTATGGCAAAAGTGTAGTTGCGGTTGTCCTAGGCTTGCAAATCGGTTTCTCCGCCTTTCTTTCAGCGGAAGCCTCCGCACAAGACATCACCGCTTCCCCCCCAGCACCTGCATCATTGATGGTGAATGGTCAGTTGACCCATCTCGTGAAGGAACCGATTCTTATACAGGAAAAAACCTATATCACTGCCCAGGACGCGGCCAGGATTTTGCAAGCCGAGTGGGTATTGGACGGGAAAACTGGCACCCTGCAGATCGGGGACAGCCGTTCGCTTGGCTTTCAATGGGACACCGGAAAAGTCGCGGTAAACGGCGTATGGCAAGAGCAGGGGGAGCAAGCAATCGTACAAGGTCAGGACATCTACCTGCCGCTCAGATGGATCGTGGAACAGGCCGGTCATGAGATCGCTTGGAACGAACAGGAGCATCAGGTTCAGATCACTACGACGCTCAAAGAGGGCGGACTGACACTGATGAATACGGAGCAACTGAGTGCCGAAGAACAGAAATTTGTGGAATCGGTCAAGAAAACCCGTGGCATTCATCAGCAAGGCGATTTATTCGTGATTGCTCGGGGAGAATCCCCGAATCCAGGTTATGGCTTGAAAGTGACTGCCACCCAATGGACCTGGGAACAGCTCATCGTGTACGTCAAGCAGACTTCCCCAGAGCCGGATCGAATGTATCCGCAAGTCATTACCTATCCCGTAATTGTGGCAAAGGCAGAGCTGCCTCCGTATACCACGGTCGTCTTCCTTGATGCTGACACCAAGAAAGAGCTTTTTGCCCAGGAGCCGAATCCACAATAATATTGAGATCTTTCGACAGATGTTGTATATTCGATTCAGATTCCATTCTTCTCTTTTTGGAAAGGGAGGTGCAGGTACGTGGTTGAAGCCGTTCATGTATGGTTTGTGGTAGAAACTTCCAGTATGACACATGATTTTACCGTCAACGGGATCAGTCTGCCCATTTTTACCCATACAACAGAACGGAACATTCAAAGGCGTACCAACCATCGAGCGGGAATCGCATGGTAAGCGATCATGAGAAGTAGAATGGAAAAGCATGATGAGTGCTTGGACAGATACTTTGTTACGAATGATGCTGCGGGTATATGCCTGCAGCTTTTTTGTGTTCTCTACCCTCTCGGTGCGAAGAAGTGCCCCCATTTCGAGGAGGAAAGTCATGATTATTGTAGCTACTAAACAATTGCAAAAAGCATACGGCGCAGATCCTGTCCTGCAGGATGTGACGCTTGAAATAAAAGCTGGAGATCGCGTCGGCATCGTAGGGCCAAATGGCGCGGGCAAAACCACCTTGTGCAAGCTGCTCGCAGGCATAGAGACTCCTGACAGCGGAGAGTTGTACCGGGCGAAGGGGACAGTCTGGGCGTATCTGCCGCAGACGCCGCAGTACAATCCCTCATGGTCGGCAAAAGACGTGATCGCGGAGGCTTTCGCGCAGATCGGAGCCTTGCAGCAGCAGATGCGCGCACTGGAAGAACAGATGGGAGAAGCAGCCGAATCCGTGCAAGACCTGGAACGGCTCATGAATCGCTATCAGAAGCTGCAAGAGGAATTCGAGCAGCTGGATGGCTATCAGTGGGAGACGCGCATGGCGCAAGTGACAGAAGGGCTCGGGATGTCAGAAGAATTTCTGAATACGCCATTCGCTCAGTTAAGCGGTGGGGAGAAGACCAAGACAGGACTGGCGAGGCTGTTGTGCCAGCAAAGCGACGTCCTTCTGCTGGATGAGCCGACGAACCATCTGGATGTCGAATCCATGGAATGGCTGGAAACCTTCCTAAAAAGCTATCCCGGGACTGTGCTGATCATCTCTCACGACCGCTATTTCCTCGATGCCGTCGTCACATCGATCTATCATGTGGACGGCGGGGAAGCCGACTATTACATCGGGAATTACTCGGCTTTTGTCAAGGAGCGGGAGGAGAGACTCTTGCGCCAATTTGCCGCTTATCAGGAGCAGCAAAAAAAGATCAAAAAGATGAAGGAAACGATCAAACGCCTCAAAGAATGGGGCAATCGCTCCAATCCGCCCAACGAAGCGTTCCACCGTAGGGCGAAGAGCATGGAAAAAGCGCTGGCGCGAATCGAACGCATCGACAAGCCGCGTCTGGAAGCAGAGCGGATGGGGCTGCAATTTCAGAAGACGGAGCGCAGCGGACAGGATGTGTTGAAAGCGGAGGGTGTGCATAAAACATTCGGAGCCAAAACACTGTTTGCTGACGCGAGCTTCTTGCTGCGGTACGGGGAGCGCAAAGCATTGCTGGGGCCCAATGGCTGCGGCAAATCGACATGGATCAAAATGCTGCTCGGAGAAGTCGTGCCGGATCAGGGCACCGTCACGATCGGCAGCAGTGTGAAGGTAGGCTATCTGTCCCAGCAAGCGCTGGAAGGGGATCAAACACGCCGGGTCATCGAAGTGTTCCGGGAGGTGGCCGCCGTCACTGAAGCAGAAGCGCGCCATCTGCTTGCCCGCTTTCTCTTTTACGGTGAACAGGTCTTCAAGCAGCTGAGCCAATTAAGCGGTGGAGAGAGGATGCGTCTGCGCCTCGCCCAGATGATGCATCAGGAGATCAACCTGTTGATTCTCGATGAACCGACGAATCATCTGGACATCGAAGCGCGGGAGACGCTGGAGGAGGCATTGGCGGATTTCCGCGGCTCGCTTTTCATCGTCTCCCATGACCGCTATTTTCTGCAAAAGATGGTGGATGGCGTGTTTTGGGTGGAGAATGGGCGGCTTTGGCATGATGTCGGCAGCTATGAGGAGGCGAGGGAAAAGCGGAAGCAACGAATGATCGCCACGCTGCCGGTAAAGGAAGAAACGCCCAAGCCGATTGCGGCCAAGGCAAGCGCGCCGAAGACAGAAGCAGAGATAGGCGCCCATGCGACTTCTGCAAAGCGCACCAACCTATACAAGCTGCAAGAACTGGAGCGGGAGATCTCTATGCTGGAGACAAAGCGGGATGAAGTAACGAAGCTTTTGTCGGCCAGCGAAGAGAGTTATCCGCGATTGCTGGAATGGCAGCAAGAGCTGGATCAGATTCAGTCGAGGCTCGATGCCTCCTTCCAGCAGTGGATGGCGATGCAGGAAAACGAGTGATTGAAGGCGAGTCAGTCTTGGCACCACCAGCCCCTAAGACGGGCTGGTGGTTATTTTTCTTTATTAATGTATATAAACGGAATATTTTGATAAATCATAATAAAATCTATCGCAGATCTGTTCATTCCCCTTTTCTCCTGCGCTATAGTAAGGGCAATTGGAAAAATAAGGGGGATCTTGCATGAAAAAAATAATGTCCGCCATAGCCACATTGATCCTGGTGACAGGAGTATTGGCAGGTTGTACAGGGCAGGCACCTTCTGCTACGGAGTCTGGCGCAACGAATCCATCAGGCGGCACGAGCAGTCCAGCCCCGTATGCTGGTGACAAAGTGTTCCGGATCAACATCGGCTCCGAGCCTTCAACAGCAGACCCCGGCTTGGCTGATGACAGCACCTCGATTCTGGTCGTCTCCTCCCTTTTCGATGGCTTGACGCGAAGAGGCGTGGACGACAAAATCCACAATGCCGTCGCCGAAAAGATCGACATCTCCGAGGACGGTTTGGTCTATACCTTTCATTTGCGGGATTCCAAATGGAGCAACGGCGATCCGGTGACAGCGCATGACTTCGAGTTTGCGTGGAAACGCGCGCTTGATCCCGCATTTGCTTCCAGCTACGCCTACAATTTCTTTTACATCAAGAACGGAGAAGCATACAACGCAGGCAATGCCACGGCTGATGACGTCGGCGTAAAAGCACTCGACGACAAGACCCTTGAAGTCCATCTGGAAAATCAGACGCCGTTTTTCCTGGAGCTTACCGCATTTGCCACCTATTATCCGGTCCATCAGAAGACGGTCAAGGATAATCCCGAATGGGCGATGGAAGCCAGTACCCACATCGGAAACGGGCCGTACACACTGGCAAAATGGGAGCATAAAAGCGCCATGCAATTCACGAAGAACGGCCACTATTGGGATAAGGACAACGTCAAGGTCGATAAAGTAGACGCCACGATGATCGAAGACAACAACACGTCTTTCTCCATGTTTGAGAATGGGGAGCTGGACTGGGCGGGTGCTCCGATGGTCACTTTGCCTACCGATGCTATTCCTGTGCTAAAGGACTCTGGCAAACTGCAAGGCAAGCCAGTCGCATCGACTTATTTCTACTCCTTCAACATTGAGCAGCCCCCTTTCAATAATGCGAAAATCCGCAAAGCGTTCAGCTATGCGATCAATCGAAAAGAGATTGTCGAGAATATCTTGCAGACAGGACAGATCCCCGCACTTGGCTTTTTGCCCCCGACCATGTCTGTCAAACCGGAGGGCTACTTCCAGGATCACGACACCCAGCGTGCCAAGCAGCTGCTGGAGGAAGGCATGAGGGAGCTTGGGATCAGCCAGCTGCCGCCAATCTCGGTGATCTTCAATACAAGCGACGCGCATAAAAAAATTGCCGAAGCGATCCAGGATCAATGGAGGCAAACGCTCGGCGTCGATGTGAAAGTGACGAATTTGGAGTTCAAGGTATTCCTGGATACGGTGGACGAAACGAATTATCAAATAGCTCGGCGCGGATGGGCAGGGGATTTTAACGATCCAATCACCTTCATGGAGATTTTCCGGGAGAAAAAAGGAAACAACAGCACGAACTGGATCAATGACAAGTACAATCAACTGTTGGTCCAAATCAGCAAGGAAACAGATCCCCAAAAACGCCAGCAGCTTTTTGGCGAGGCGGAGCAAATTCTGATGGACGAAATGCCGATTGCCCCGATCTATTTCTATAAGGACAGTTGGCTGCAAGGAGAGAATGTGGCCAAAGGCATTTACGTCGATGTACTTGGCAACGGCGATCTGAAGTACGTCGAGATGAAGTAGCAGTCAATCAAAAAGGCTGGAGAAGCGATCGAATGCTTCTCCAGCCTTTATTTTAAGCTTCCAAGCTTGGCTCAGGCAGCCTCTGATGACGCAGACGGAACCAGAGCAGGACAATAATCATCAGGACACCGCCCAAGATGAAAGGGCCGCTTGCGGTGAATTGGTAGACCGCGCCTCCTGCCAGGGGGCCGAGAATTCTTCCCAGGCTGTCCATCGAGCTGATTGCACCAGTCGTGACTCCCTGTCCGATCGTGGTGCGCTGTGTGATCATGGCATTGGCCGTAGCGCGAATCATGCCTTGTCCAGCGCCAAACAATGCGAGGATCAGCGAAAAGGCCCAGAAGTTCCCGAATACCGGAATCGTGAAAAAGCCAATTCCGTACAGGCACATCCCGATGGTCAAGACGGTGGCTTCTCCCCAGCGTTTGACCATTTTGCCAATCATGCCGCCCTGTACGAACGCCGCGATAATCCCCATGACCAAAAACATGTAGCCGAGATCACGGGAATCAAATCCGTACAAATCGCTGATGTACAAGGCAAAAGTTGTTTCGAGCCCGGAAAAGGCAAACGAAACGATGAACAGAATGGCGTACAGCAAGGACAGCGAACCGAACAACGCGGAAAAAGGATTGCCTCTCTTGTGTTTCCCGGAGGAGCTGCGTTTTTCTTTCGGAAGGCTTTCCGGCAAGGCAAATAAAATGACAAAAAAAGTAAGCAACGCTACACCGCCCGAGACAAAGAACGGCACAGCCACGCCGTAACTGCTCAGCAGACCTCCGATCACAGGACCAAAGACAAAGCTGAGTCCAATCCCTGCGCCGACGATACCCATTCCCTTTGCACGGTCCTTGGGAGGAAACAAGTCAGCGACCATCGCGTGTACCGTAGGCAGAGCTGCAGCGGAGACGATCCCGCCAAGGATGCGGTAGATCAACATTTCTGTATAACTGTCCGCCAATCCAAACAGGATAAACGTGATGGCAAATCCAAACAAGCCAAAGGAGACGAGCGGCTTTCGTCCGATCCGATCCGAAAGGGTACCCCAAAGCGGGGCAAAAATGAATTGCATGATATTGAAGCTGGCAAACAGGACACCGATGTCAAAGGAGGAGGCTCCCAGTTTTTCTGCAAAAAATGGCAGTATGGGAATAATAATTCCAAAGCCCAGCATGGTGAGAAACGCGATCAAGAATAAGAGGGCGAGATGTTTCTTATTCACAAAAAATACCTCTTTCCACACGAAATTAGCTGTTTTTACCTTACGTGAAGGTGTCAGTGAAGTCAAGCAAGGGAATGGGCATGTTCCGAGCGACGTGCTATAATGAATGTGAAAAAAATTTTCAAGTTCCATAATGTGGAAATTATCTATTTCTGAGGAGTTTGTAAACCATGTCTACTGCGATGATGTACTACCTGGCCTGGCATGAAGATGATTGGCTGGACGAGATGCTGGACCGTTTCCCTGAAGTAAACGCGGTTGTCCCTACAGCCAAGACGTTCGCCATGCTGGCAGAACAGCGAAAGTCCGGTGAAGTGGAGCGTGCGGTGCTCGTTCTGAATGCTGCACAGGAACAACAGCGATGTCATGCGTTTCTGCAACAATGCATGGCGGACCCGCTTTTATCCGCTGATCCGTTGTACATCGTCGGATTGCGACCAGATGAGGAGAAGGCGTGGCAAGAAACGTATCCGCACGCGAAGATCGTCGTGATTACCGGCTTTGCTGTCGAGTTTGACTACGATGCCGTCCTCGCTAGGATGGAGATCGATCTGGAGGGATCACATTGAGAAGGAGCCCGAACGACTTCGATTTGAACGCGTTTCTGCAGCGTTACTCATTATTTGTGTATACAGGAGATCCGTTAGGGGATCTGCTGCTGATCGAAGACGAGATTCGTGAACTGTACGAGCTGAACGTCATTGACAAGGAAGAGTTCATTGAAGCGTTGGCGGCGATTAAGAATAGAAGAAGCGGGCTGCGTCCCTGACAAAAATGCCCATCCCATATAAAAAAACAACCGTAGAGGATGACCCTACGGTTGTTTGGCGTGCTCTTGGCACGAGGCATTCTTCCAGCCAAAACTGTCGAACCACTTGCCGTCCCGATAGTTCGTAATAGCTTGCCGAACATAGGGAATCATATTCTCAGGCAAATGCTGCATGTCCACCCAGATCAGCTCGTCGCATTTGTCCGGCTCGGTGTTGGTGATTTCGCCGCTCCAGCGTGAGGCGACCAGGAAAAAATCAATCCGTTCGTCATCAGAACGACGATGCATCACGCCTGCTACCTGCAAATCTTCTTCTGAGAGGTCGATACCGCACTCTTCACGCGCTTCCCGGATCGCGGCATGCTTGACCTCTTCGTTCCCGTCCATATGTCCGGCAGGGACACTGTACTTCCCGTCTTCATAGCCTGTGTTGTATCTTAGCAGAAGGAGGACTTCCCTTTCCTTCAACAAGAAAAGATGGACGGCTACAGGCATGGTAAACCATTTTTTATCGCTCATCAGTTTCGGCTCCTCAAGGATCTGTTGTCAGGACGGGCGATTCTCTTGTTCTGCCCGTTTTTTTCGCAATTTTTCCCGATTTTTCTTAAACATAGGCGAGCTGGAAAAGGCAAAAATCAACATCCCAAATCCGGCTAACGCCAGAATAATACCAATGGTCAAGGATAACGCAGGAGACAAGGTGGTTTCCCCTCCTTTTTCAATTGCTGGCATGATTGTAAAAAGGAACTGTGCTATAATTGGACAGTCATGTTATTACCCGAATATTACAAGTACACACAGGGAGGATCGTGTAAGATGACTCAGCAATCTACTGTTGATCAGCTTTCCATTAATACAATCCGCACGCTGGCCATAGATGCCATCGAGAAGGCCAATTCCGGACATCCGGGCATGCCGATGGGGGCAGCTCCCATGGCCCATGTATTGTGGAGCCGCTTCATGAAAGTGAACCCCAGCAATCCGAGCTGGATCGATCGGGATCGTTTCGTTCTCTCGGCAGGACATGGCTCTATGCTATTATACTCGATGTTGCATTTGATGAAATACGATGTTTCTTTGGAAGACCTACATAACTTCCGTCAATGGGGAAGCAAAACACCAGGGCACCCCGAGTTCGGACACACGCCGGGCGTCGATGCGACGACAGGACCGCTCGGCCAAGGGATTGCGATGGCAGTCGGAATGGCGATGGCAGAAAAACATATGGCTGCTACCTATAATCGGGACGGCTTTGATCTCGTTGACCACTACACCTACGTCATCTGCGGCGACGGAGACCTGATGGAAGGCGTATCCAGCGAGGCGTCTTCCCTGGCTGCTCATCTGAAACTGGGCAAAATGATCGTCCTCTACGATTCCAACGACATCTCGCTCGATGGCGAACTGTCCCGTTCCTTCTCGGAAAACGTGGCGCAGCGCTACCAGGCGTACGGCTGGCAATACCTGCGCGTCGAGGATGGCAACGATCTCGCTGCCATCGAAGCGGCGATCGCAGACGCGAAGAAGGATCTGGATCGCCAGACCCTGATCGAAGTAAAAACGGTCATCGGTTACGGCAGCCCGAATAAAGGTGGCTCCAGTGCTTCTCACGGGGCTCCTCTGGGCAAGGACGAAGTGAAGCTGACGAAAGCACACTACGAATGGACCCACGAAAACGAATTCCATGTACCGGAAGAAGTATCTGCATTCTACAGCGAGCTGGCAGCAAACGGGAAAAAAGCAGAAGCTGCCTGGAATGAGCAATTCGCAGCCTATGCAAAAGCACATCCTGAATTGGCTGAGCAGTTTAAGCTGGCAGTAGACGGCAAGCTGCCAGCAGGCTGGGAACAACAGATGCCAGCCTACGAGGCAGGAGCAAAACTGGCGACCCGTGCAGCTTCCGGCAGTGCCATCAACGCATTGGCAAAAGGCATCCCGTTCTTCCTGGGCGGCTCCGCTGACCTGGCTTCCTCTAATAACACGCTGATTAAGGAAGGCGGAAATTTCCTCCCAGGCACATTTGAGGGCCGCAACATCTGGTTCGGGGTCCGCGAATTCGCGATGGGGGCAGCGCTGAACGGGATGGCCCTGCATGGCGGCGTAAAAGTGTATGGCGGTACATTCTTCGTCTTCTCTGACTACCTGCGTCCGGCGATCCGCCTGTCTGCGCTGATGAAACAACCAGTGGTCTACGTCTTTACTCATGACTCGATCGCTGTCGGGGAAGACGGACCGACGCATGAACCAGTTGAACAATTGGCTTCTCTGCGCGCGATGCCTGACCTGACCATCCTGCGTCCGGCTGATGCAGTGGAGACGAATGAAGCGTGGAAATACGCGATTTCCCGCACAGATGAACCGGTTGTTCTGGTCTTGACCCGTCAAAATCTGCCTGTTCTGCCGGAAACGCTGGAGAAAGCAGCCGAAGGCGTTGCCAAAGGGGCCTATGTACTGGCTGACGCGCCAAGCGGCAAGCCTGCGCTTATCTTGATCGCAACGGGTTCCGAAGTTTCCCTGGTAATGCAAGCTCGTGCAGCGCTGCTGGAGCGCGGAATCGAAGCACGTGTGGTCTCGATGCCGAGCTGGAATCTGTTTGAGCGCCAGCCGCAGGAATATCGTGAAGCCGTCCTGCCGTCCGATGTAAAAGCTCGTCTGGCAGTGGAGATGGGATCGCCAATGGGCTGGGAGCGCTATGCGGGCGACAGCGGAAAAGTCATTGCGATCAACCAATTCGGGGCATCCGCACCGGGTGAGCGAATCATGAAAGAGTACGGTTTCACCGTGGAGAACGTCCTTGCCGAAGCGGAAAAACTGTTGAAAAAATAGCATTCCAATAGGGAAAAGCCTACCTTCTGCCATAGAGGGTAGGCTTTTTCCAGTGACAAACCGCTGTTCGTATGGAATGATAGACACTGGACCGGGGAAGAAACTTTTTTCGATCGTATCCGTCTATAAGATGGGGGAAGAGAGAAAACAGGAGGTAAGAAATGGCAAAAAAGGCCAAGAAAAAAGTCAAAAAGAAAAACAAATTGCTGTTGATTGCCGTATCGTTTATCGTCTTCCTGCTCTTAAGTGTGGTCGGGGGATACTTCTCTCTCCTGTACGCTGGAGAGCGGATGATTGCGGAAAATGAACAGAAATTGTTGGATTTGAAAGTCGAACCGACTGTCATATACGACAAGCACGGAGTAGAAATCGCGAGACTGATCCGTGAGAAGAACCGTGAATACAAACCAATCAGCGAGATGCCGGATATTCTGATCAAAGCTTTCCTTGCCGTAGAGGATAAACGCTTCTATGAACACAAGGGAGTTGACATGATACGGATTGGCGGCGCGATCATCAACGATATCAAGAAGCGTTCGCTGGCGGAGGGCGGAAGCACGATTACCCAGCAGTTGGCGCGCAATGTGTTTTTGAACCTGGATCAAACCTTTTGGCGCAAAACAAAAGAGATGAGTATCGCGATTGGCTTGGAGCGCAGATTCTCCAAGGATCAGATTTTGGAGATGTACCTGAACCGGGTGTACCTGGGTGAAGGACAGTTCGGAGTCGAGGATGCTTCCAATTTTTACTTTGACATGAGGGTCGATGATCCCGAATTTTCGATCGCAGAAGCAGCCATGCTGGCAGCAATTCCGAAATCACCGACGTACTATTCGCCATTCAATTATCCGGATCGTGCCAAAGAGCGCCGGGATACCGTGATTCGTTTGATGGCGGAGCAGGGCATCATTACAGAGGAACAAAAGATTCAAGCTCAAGCTGAGCCCCTGCCTGAAGAGAAAGAGCACAAGAAACCAAGCTCGGGTGTGAAAAAAGAGTACAGGGCATTCTTTGATTATATGTTGAATGAAGCCGAGACCAAATACGACGTCAAAGAGGAAGAACTGTACCGGGGCGGCTGGACGGTCTATACGACCTTCGACTCCAAAATGCAGGATGCTATGTCTGAACAATACAGCAATCCGAAAAACTTCCCGAAAGACGGGGCAACACGCCAGGTGGAATCTGCCATGATCGTGCTGGATTCCAAAGACGGCGGGATTGCAGCGATGGTCGGAGGACGCAAATACGCGGCAAAAGGGTTTAACTACGCGACCCAGATGCAGCGCCAACCTGGCTCTGCCTTCAAGCCGTTGGCTGTCTTTGCACCAGCGATCGACTTGAACAGCAAGTGGAACCGAAATTCGTCCTTGAGCAACAAAAAACAAAGCTTTAATGGCTATGAGCCGCGCAACTACAACAACAAATACAGTGATTCGGTGAGCATGAACCGCGCCTTGATCGACTCCCTCAATGTGCCTGCCGTCTGGCTGTTGAATGAGATCGGGGTAGGGAATAGCTTGAAGTATCTCGAGAAATTCGGGATTGAGCTTACCCCTGAGGACCGAAATCTGGCCATCGCGCTGGGTGGTCTCAACAAGGGAACCTCACCTTTGCGCATGGCCCAGGCATATACAGCCTTTGCCAATGGCGGTGTCGTCTCTGAGCCTTTTGCCATCAGCAAGCTGGAGAACAAGGCGCTGGGCGTATCGCGTGTCCATGAAGCCAAGCAGACTGCGGCTCTGAAACCAGAGTCGGCTTGGGAAGTGCATCGCATGCTGGAGCGGGCCGTTCAGGAAGGGACTGGGAAAGCTGCCCGCATCTCCGGACGTCATGTAGCGGGGAAAACCGGGACCACACAGTCCATCGCTGGCGGCAGCAACGTCAACAAGGACGCTTGGTTCGTCGGCTATACGCCGGAATACGTCGCCGCGGTTTGGATGGGGTTTGATCCTGAGGACAAACAGCATTTGATGACACAAGGCAGCAGCATGACGGCCAGCATGTTTTCCAAGGTATTGGGTCAAGGGTTAAAAGGTGTGAAGGCAAGCGAATTTGTTCCTCCAGCCGGAATGAAGGAGACAGAGGAAAAAGAGGAAATAAAAGACCTCCCGATTCAATTGGCGGCTGTCCTGACCTTGGATCATAACAATCCAGTCGTAGTGCTGAGCTGGATCGGTGGCTTGCCAGATTACACGTACGATGTCTATCGCGTCAAACCTAATGGAGAACGGATTCCGATCGCGCAGAATCTGGCAGATACCAAATTCGTTGATGTTCTCGATGGATCAACGCTTTACCAATATGTGGTCGTTCCGCGAACGCCTGATGGAGAAGAAAGAACGCCTTCCTCTGTCGTGGATGTTGACACCAAGACATTGGAGAATTTGTTCGAAGGTGGGGAGCAGCATCACCAGGACGGCAGCGAGTATCCGATTGAAGGTGACGATTCATCGGATTCGGGCTCCAATGGCGGTACAGATGAACCGTGGCCTCCGGGTAATGGAGGCAACTCCGGACATCCAGGCAATCAGGGCAATCAGGGTAACCACGGAAATTCAGGAAATGGTGGGAACTCGGGCGGTTCAGGAAACTGGGGTGAAATCCCTGTGATCCCGCCGGATTTGGGAATACCGAATTCTGGCTCAACAGGTCCGGGCATCGAACTCCCTCCTCCGCCGGACGAAGAGTCGGGTGACACACACGGCTGATTAACAGAATA
>DASQMM010000605.1:0-1792 GCA_035645495.1 Brevibacillus sp.
GCTTTACACGAATTCAAAAAACGAGGTACACAACCATGGAAAAACAATCTGAACAATGTCCAAAATGCGGATGTAGTGAGATAGGCAAAGGAAAACAAGCGGGACACGCGCTTGTATTGCCCAACAACAAATTTTTTGCAATGGGATCCCCGATCATCCACCACATCTGCACCCAATGCGGCTACGTGCTGGAAAGCTACGTGGATAAACCGTCCCGGTTCAAAGAGTAGCAGCTGGTACATTTTTCTCAAAGTGCGAAATCTTGTTGATCCCCGGCAGAAAATATGTAAAATAAATGAAAAAACCTACGAGACGAGAGGACGTGGTGCACCATGCGTAATTTGGATGAAATTCTAGAATTCAACCGCGAGTTCGTTGCCAACAAAGAATATGAAAAATACCATACTACCAAGTTTCCGGATAAACGAATGGTGGTCTTGTCTTGTATGGACACGCGCCTGGAGGAGCTTCTTCCCAAAGCGATGAACATGCGAAACGGCGACATCAAGCACGTAAAAAGCGCAGGAGCAGTCGTATCCCACCCGTTCGGCGCTATTATGCGGAGTATCATGGTGGCGATCTACGAATTGAACGCCGCAGAGGTCATGGTGATCGGTCATTACGATTGCGGGATGAGCGTCATCGATGGCAAGCGTGTGATGAAAAAAATGACAGAGAAAGGGATTCCTCCAGAGACTTTGTCTGTCATCGAGAATTCGGGTATTGATCTGAACGGCTGGCTGCAAGGCTTCGACTGTGTAGACGACAGTGTGAAGGAGAGCGTGCGGACGATCAAGAATCACCCCCTGTTACCACCCGACATTCCGGTACACGGATTGTTAATCGATCCGGCTACAGGAAGGTTGGACGTGGTAGTCAATGGCTACGATGAAGTGAAATAGTACGACCATTCCATTTGCAACATTAATAATGAGCTTTTAACCAGTGGACGAACTGCACAACCAGGTCGTCCTCTTTTTTTGGTTGCAAATAAGCCAGAAGAGTCGGGCGGGTCAAGGCGCCATTGGCAATATCATGTACGCAGAGGCGTCCTGCAGCTGCTTCCTCCTCTACGATCCGAGAAGGGAGCAAGGCAATGCCTAATTGCTGTTCCACCATTTTTTTCACGGCACTGAAGCTGTCCAATTCCATGATGATGTTCGGGAACACGCCTTGTTGCGCCAAAAAACGGTCTACGCGTTGCCGAAAAGGTGCCGTGTGATTGCCAAAGACGATCATCGGTTCGTTTCCCCAAGCCTGGAATCCCGGAAAATGCTTCGCCCAAGGATGTGTTGGTGCTGTAACCAGAAGAATGCGATCGCTTGGCAGAAATTCCTGATGGATGTGCGGGTGGTAGATTTCGCTTCCCAAAAAAGCGATGTCTGCTGTTCCACTCAGGAGGGCCGAAAGCGACTCCTCATATAGCGTCGAGCGTACATAACAGGTGAACTGCGGATGAGCTTTATGGTATTTGCCTAGCAGCCGAGGCAGTTCGGTGGCGATAAAAGACTTGCCGGCTACGATGGTAAGGGATTGGCGCTGCTCAGATGGTGTGGTTAGTAGCCGCATCTGCTCGACGATGCCCGCGACGATGGGGAGGTACCTTCTCCCTTCGCCAGATAGCTCCACACCAGAAGAGCTGCGGATAAACAAGGCCGTCCCCAGCTGCTTCTCAAGTTGCTGGATGCGGTGGGTGACGGTGGACTGAGCCAAAAACAGGGCCTGGGCTGCGCGATTGATTGAGCCATGACGGGCCACTGCGAGAAAAACCTCCAAGCTTTGTTGATCCATC
>DASQMM010000606.1:0-1961 GCA_035645495.1 Brevibacillus sp.
CTTATCCAGTCGATTATTCCATCTTTCGCTTAAATGTGGATGACTGGTTTCTCTCGCAGTTGTCTCGCCATTTGGAGGGCGCAGGAGTACCGTTGGAAGCAATCAAGGGCGAATACGGCAAGGGACAGGTTGAGCTGAATGTCCGGTATGCCGAAGCTTTGGAGATGGCGGATCGTACAGCCGTTTACAAGAACGGCATCAAGGAAATCGCAGTTCTGAACAAGCTGATGGCCACGTTTATGGCCAAGCCCGACACGGATGAGCCAGGCAGCAGCGGACATACCCATATCAGCCTATGGGATACAAACGGCAATAATCTGTTTTACGATCCGGCCGGTACGTATGGACTTTCTGAGACAGGCCGCTTTTTCCTCGGCGGCATGCTGACGCTTGCTCCAGCGATGATGCTCTTTTACGCGCCGTACATCAATTCCTACAAGCGGCTTGCCAATGGCGGCGGGGCTCCCAACACCTTGACCTGGGGCGAAGACAATCGCTTCACTTCGTTTCGCACCGATGGCAAAGGGAAGTCGTGCCGGATTGAAAATCGGATTCCGGGCGCAGATGTCAATCACTATCTGGTGCTTGCCGCTATGTTGGCATCCGGTCTGTACGGCATCGAAAATCGCATAGACATCGCAGCCCCGACCCGTGGCGAGCCCTCCAGCAATCCGGATGTAGGTCGTCTTCCTTCCAATCTCGTGGAAGCAATCTCGCAATTGGAGCGAAGTGAAATCGTGCGGCAGTTGTTGGGCAATGAAGTGGTGGAGCATTATCTGACAGCAGCGCGTAACGAATTGAACGACTATTTCTCGGAAGTGACGGATTGGGAGCGAAAAAAATACTTCGAGTTTATTTAGTTCCCAGGAGCCGTCATAAAGGCAGTGACGGAAGCGGGTAGAGCAGGTTGTGAAAGGAGTGGAGCATGACAGATGAAAGAGAAGAGCATGGAATGGAACCACATGTGGATTAACGGAGAGCAAGTCACTTTGCCAAAGACCTTCGAAGTATTCAACCCGGCGACAGGAGCAGTCCTGGCCTATGTTCCCAATGGAGGGGAAAGGGAGACGAAGCAAGCGATCGACGCCGCCTACCGGGCATTTCCGGAATGGTCCAAGCGAACAGCAGGGGATCGGGCAGGATACCTGCTGGACTGGGCAGACCGGATTTTAGCCCATCATGAGGAGCTGGCTTTGCTCCTGTCGAGCGAGCAAGGGAAGCCGCTCGCCGAGGCACGGGGCGAAATAGCGGGAACCGCCTACATGATTCGCTACAATGCGGAGGAAGGACAGCGGCTGGCGGGAGAGATCCTTCCTGCATCGAATCCAGGACAAAAGCTGATGGTCTTTCGGGAAGCGGTAGGTGTAGCAGGTCTCATTACACCTGCCAATTTCCCGGCGGCGATCTTGGCGCAAAAGGTGGCTCCGGCATTGGTGGCAGGATGCACCATTGTGCTGAAGCCAGCAGAGCAGACCCCTTGTATCGCTATTGCTTTGTTCCGTCACCTGATGGAGACAGGCATCCCTCAGGGTGTCGCCAATCTGGTAACGGGTGAACCGGCTGCTATCGGCAACATGCTTTCAGAAGACCCTAGAGTGCGAAAAATCTCGTTCACGGGTTCCACGGAAGTAGGCAAAATCCTGATGAGACAGGCTGCTGACCACGTGAAGCGATTGACCTTGGAGTTGGGTGGAAATTCGCCGGTCATTGTCTTCCCGGATGCTGATCTGGACGTGGCAGCGGAGAAAATCGTCAGCAATAAATTTGAAAATGCCGGGCAGGTGTGCAACGGGATCAACCTCATCTATGCCCACAAACAGATCCATCGGGAATTGGTGGACAAGCTGGCGGAGCGAATCAGCCGACTGCAAGTGGCCCCGGGATTAATGCCAGAAAGTCAGGTGGGAGCCATGATCGATCCTTCCTACTTGGCCAAGGTGGAGCGTCTAGTAACGGATGCT
>DASQMM010000607.1:0-5122 GCA_035645495.1 Brevibacillus sp.
CACGAATATTCAAATCGATGCCGTGTAAAATCTCCCGGCCGGTTTCATAGCAGAAGGAGACGCCTTCATACGCGATATTTCCCTTCACTGCTGGCACCTCGATCGCGTCCGGTGAATCCGCGATTTGCGGCTTGGTATCGATAATTTCCAGATAGCGTTTGAAACCAGCGATGCCCTTGGGATAGCTCTCGATCACAGCGTTGATTTTTTCAATCGGGCGGAAGAAGATGTTGGACAGCAGCAAGAAGGCCATGAACTCTCCCATTTCGATTTTGCCCTGGATGAAAAACCAGGCTCCGCAAATCATCACAAATACCGTGATCAGCCGCATCATCATGTAGCTGACAGACATGCTTTTCGCCATGAGCTTGTAGGCCATCAGCTTGGTTTGGCGGAACTGCTGGTTGTCTGAAGCGAACAGCTTGGCCTCATGCGCTTCGTTGGCGAAGGATTGCACGACGCGAATCCCCCCTACGTTGTCCTCAATCCTTGCATTGAAGTTTCCAATGTTGTCAAACAGCCTTCTGTAGGTTTTGGTCATCCGGCCGCCAAAATAGATGATCATCCAGCCCATGACCGGGACGATGATAAACGTCAGCAAAGCCAGCTCCAGATTGATATACGCCATCAGCGAGAACGAACCGATCAAGGTCATGACCGCGATGAATACATCCTCCGGCCCATGGTGCGCCAATTCGCCAATATCGTTCAGGTCATTCGTCATCCGTCCGATCAGATGGCCTGTCTTGTTGTTGTCAAAAAAGCGAAAATCGAGCTTCTGGATATGGGCGAACAGCTTGCGTCGCATATCCGTCTCGATATTGACCCCCAGCATATGCCCCCAATAGGTCACGATGTAATTCAAGGCGGTATTGAAAGCGTAGATCGCCAGCAAACCAAGACAAGCCAGTACGATCAGCGGCCAGTCCTGCCCCGGCAGTAGTTGGTCGATAAACGTGCTTACAGCAATCGGAAATGCCAATTCCAGCAATCCGGCTATAATCGCACAGCAGAAATCCAGCAAAAATAATCCCTTATACGGCTTGTAATACGCAAAAAAACGGCGCATCATGTTGCCACCACTCCCTTATTCGCTCCTTGCTGCCCTCCATCTTGCGCTGCAGCTTTCGCGATTTTTGCCACGCTCGTCTGCGGGTCCCACTCTAGACGCAGCCCAAGAGATTCCGCGATGGCGCGAAGCGATACCATCTGCTTCCCGGCGATGAGCCGGCTAGGCCGAAAGAAAATATTAGTACAAAGGCATGCTATTCTTGCGCAAGTAGGCTTCCTTCACTTGTATCAACAGATCGAATTGGGGATCGCGAGCACCGTAAATGCTCTCCAGCAATCGCTGGCTGTACCGCAAGTCCTTCAACGTGAGGAGCGGATAGTCCGTGAGTCCGTACGATCCGTTTACCATATAGGCATAGTGCAGATCGCCTGTTTTTTTGTTTTCCCACGAAAGCGCGGTATCGACAACCCCCTGCCTCAGCTTTTCAGCCAAAGAAAGGTACTCTTGATTGGACGTCGTGATATACAGTTCGTAGAGAAAGTTCATTTCCGAGAGCTGATGATTCAAGGATACATGTGTTTTTGCCTTCGGTTTGGCCTCATGCGCGTAGTCTTCTACCAAATACCCTCCGTTTTTCGTCACAAAATGCTTGGTCATGGCGTGCTTGCTGAAATACTGGGCGTATCTCTCCACACTGGCCAACAGCAATGGGTCCTGGTACTTTTTGTAGCCATTTAACAGAAACATCGCCGTATCGGTGTTAAACCGCGTATCGAAAAAATATCGTTCAATGCCGTAATCCTTCGAAAGCCACGTCGATTTTGGAGTTGTATACCAGTATCCGTGGCTGTTTTGCCAAGACAAGGGCGCATAGAGCGATACAAGCGAAAAGTCCTCGAAAAACGTACTCCCTGATGTCCGCAAAAACTTTTCTCCTACTGCATTGAAAGGATTCAGCCAAAAGCTTTCCCTGGAGCTGGGCAAATATGTAGAAGGCGTCTGCAAAAGCAATCCTTCCCTTGTCCACTTGCGGACACGATAAAAATCCCCCATCCGCAAGTCGACCATTTCTGGAGACGACCACGCAATCAATGGCTTGGTCCCCACAAAACCCCAGGTCTCGGAAATGGTGCCCGGCACTTGTGACAGCGAGAGGTCGATCCCCGTCGGCGTCAAATAGATCCCTTTTGCGAGATCATAGCGCTCTTTCCGAACTTCATTTTCATGCTTTTCATAGACATCCACATATCCGAGAACCAAGGAGCGGGTAGAATCGTCGGCAAAAACAGGCTCCGTAGGCAACGTCGTATACAATTGCGCTTCTTTCGGTTCAGACCATGTTGAAGTCTGATAATTGGGCGATTGTGGATCAGGATAGGCAATCGTCCGATAGGAAAAGGCCTCCAGTGAAAAGGGCAAGGTTACGACGACCGGCTCACTTTTGGCAAGAGATTCATAGCGGAGGAAGTAATAAAATGTACCGCTTGGAAGTGTCGAAGTCGTGATCGACAGCGACCCGATTTTCGCTGATTGCTGGTACACTGTCCAGGATGTTTTCGCTTCCGCAAACGTGGAGTAAGCGTGAGTTGTGGTGAAATCTTCCACAACCGTAACAGATGGCGGAAAGATCGGCCGCCACGCTGATTCTTGCAGGATGCTCTCTTCTGGATTGGCGAAAGCGGGATTGGTCACTACCCGCAGCCCGGTTGCAAGAAGCAACGCTGTAACCGAGATGCGCAACCATTTCCATTCAAAAAACTTCTTCTTTCCTTTCACGCAGGTTTCTCCTCCAAAATGGTCAGAATCATTGATGTATTTCATAAAAACGGAAAAGATGATCCATTATACCATCTTTCACCAATTGTTCGCGAGATGCGGAAGCGACTATCTCCCCATTAACAAAACCTTACATATCTGATACTCTGGTGGAAAGGAGTAAAAAAGGAGGGAACGCGATGCCTTTGTGGGTTTTTCTTGCTCTTGTCATCGGCGGAATTCTGCTTTTCGGCGTTATCTATGACCTATACACGCGCCACTCCAAAAAACGACCACCGTCCCTACCCATGAAATACGATCAGGTGTATACGGAGCAGATGCTGCAAGATACACGGGATCGGGTGAATGACGTGAAGAGTTGGTAAGACTGATCAGATTTTCTTTCGTGCATGCAAACGGCTGCCCGCTACTATGCTGGGCAGCCATTCTTTTCGATTTGCGACTCGATATGTCTAGGTAATTGCGTATTTATAGCCATGCTCATCTTCTTTCGAAAAAGCAAACCAGTTTAGACTCGACATGCCCTCATCTAGAAAAAAGCCGCTTTGATTGAATGATTCTTGAAGACTATCAAAAATCATTCGCTTTACTGGTATACTTTTCTTCTTGCCTTGATAATATTGCATTTGAAGTTGGTCTATTCGCTCATCACTGCCGCTGGATAAGTAGTCATAGGAGATCCACTCGATTTTTTCGGTGGCAAAGGCTTTTTTAAACAGATGCACACCATTCAGGATCTCATGTTCATCCTGATAAAAATTTGATTGCCACTGTTTGAAATCATGATATGTCTCATGATCTACGCACGCTTCTAGCAATGCCGCTTCGTTCACATTCTGAATAGTGATACTTTTTTCCTCGTAATTTACGTAGCATTCACTTACCAGCTGACCGCGATGAAAAAAGGCATAACCCCACGTAAGATCTTCCGCATGTAAAAAGAAGAAAGCGGACGTATGAAGAGCATTCGACATCTTCTCTGCCGTTTGTGATCCCAACTGTGTATCATTTGCCATGATGACGGCGGTCCAAGTTGGATTAACGGAAAACCAATAGCAGCTTGCCTTGTCTTTCTTAATCAAAGAAGTAATTGATTGGTTGTTGTCTTTTACTAACGTGGCAAATGTAAATTGGCTCATACCTGTTTGCTCCTGTTTCTACCGAATAGATGGACACTCTTCTACTATGCAGAGTTAGTTCCTTGAATCACGTCGCTGTCGAAACTCTTCTCGTGCCCTTACCCAAATTGAAACATGATTGACTCAAATTCCTCACCCGTATCTATTCCGGCTTTTCATTGTTCTTCTACATTTGAGTTGTATATCCGAGTACAATCTTTTCAAATTTCAGAACTGTACAAATTTCCAGTACCATCCGATACTTCTTCTTCGCCAGAACTGACTCTTGCAATTCTATCAAAAATCATTCTTTCATTTAATTCAGTGATAACCTCAACTTCTAGGTATTCTTCTACCAATGATAATCCTTCGGGTAAAGCAATTCTTAATTTACCAGCTCTTTCATCATAAAAATTTCGTGTTCACCCTTCTATCCGTTCAAATATCGATCCCCGTTAGCAGAATAAACTATCTGCTTATCATATGGTTCACCGCGCTGTCTACAACGGCAAGTTTTGGGCCATCCTTTGCGGGATAGCCCTTCCATTGCTATTCAACTATCGATAGTCAGTAAATCCGCTTCTAGATTTCCAAAAGAAGAATTCATCCAATCAAGCATCATTCCGACAGTACTAGTTCCAGCCAAGATTTTGCCTCATGGTACAGGACTGGATTGTTTTCAGGCGTGTAGTAAGCCAGAATTGCCACCGCCTGCGATACGACCCAACCCCGGGCTCTTGCCCACGTGTCGTCGTCCGTCGGAAGATATTCGCGAAACGCATCACGGGCCGCCGGTGAGTGTAATTTCCATGCGACCATGACATCGCATGCAGGATCGCCAATTCCCATTTCACCCCAATCTATCACACCGGTGATGCGTTTATTTCGCACGAGCCAGTTACGTGCGTCAAGGTCGCCGTGATGCCAAACCGGCGGGCCGTTCCACGGAGTCGCAGCAAGCGCCGATTCCCACACAGCAGACACCGCAGAATCGCCATCGAACCGCGCCAGCCAGTATCGGAAATCCTCATCCCGTTGAGCCAAAGGAATGCCGCGTCCCGGTGGCCCACCTGATGAATTAATTTTTTGCAGCGCTCCAACGAACGCCGCAAGGTCACGCGCTGCCTGAATCGAGTCAATCTCCTCTATCGGCACCGTCTCGCCCTCAACCCACGTATGTATCTCCCAAAACCACGGATATTCGCTATTCGGATGC
>DASQMM010000608.1:0-4219 GCA_035645495.1 Brevibacillus sp.
CCCCTCCAAGATGAGACTTCCCACAGCGCAAGCTGGTAAGACCCCTCATAGACGATGAGGTTGATAGGTTCGGTGTGGAAGCGTGGCAACACGTGGAGCTGACGAATACTAATCGGTCGAGGACTTATCCACACACATCCAAGCATTCATGCAGATCCAGTTTTGAAGGTACAAAGCAAAAGGCTTGATGAATTCTCTAAGAGAGAGCATCAAGCCTTTTTGGTATGGAATCCTACATGCCTGAATACTATTTTAAAAATCGGTTCGAATCGGCTTGATTCGCAGCGGTTTGATACGTATTTTCGGTACACGAAGGCTCGGGATCCGTAGGGCGATTTTTCCGGATTTAGAGTCAAGGATCTGTCCATTTTCCATCCAGCGATGCTCGACTTCCTGAGAAGCATTGATCCATTCCGTATCCATCCTGTTCCCGAGATCCTCCCAGCGGTCATCCGCATACGTGCTCAATTCCAGCCATCGGTCATCGATCCAGGTGAGAAGCTGCGACTTTTGCTTCTTTTCCAGTTTGTCCTTTTCCCGTAGATAGGCGACGGCTGCTTGAAGCCGGTCATATTCGACTGATACCTTGTTAAGCATCTGTTTTCGGGTATCGATGAGTTCTTGTTCCTCAGTCTCATACTGATTCCACACGTCATCGATAGCCTTTTGCATCCAATTGCTGTTCTTCTGGTACAATTCCTCTAGGTATTTCTTAAATACCTGTTCCAACGCTTTTTTATCCTTCACGGTGGTGTAGGTGCCACCACCCGCTTCGGCCACAGCCTTGAGCTGACGCTGCGCTTCATCATCGACATCAAAGCCGATCACATTGACCACAGCCTTCAAATCGAACTCATGAAGTGATTTAGCCACTTCCACCGGGTTGCCGCCACATGTTTCAATGCCATCCGTCACCAGATAGATAATTGTCTCGGCCCCTTCGCTGTGAACGCTTTTCAGATCGTCCCGCGCGGCTTCGAGAGCGGTCGCAATACCGGTCCAGCCTTTGGGGCCAAAGCTTTGCAGCGAGCTTTGGAAGCGAGTGGCATCATAGCCTCCGAGCGGGTATACCAACTCTGTTTGTGCACACGAGAGGGCTTTGTCTTTATCCGCTCCTGAGCCTTTATGCCCAAAAACACGGAGTCCCACATTTGATTGCTGGGAGCTGCCCGCCAAAAAGTCTTGAATGGATTTCTTCGCGAGCTCCATCTTGACCCCACCGTTTACCTTTCCCGCCATACTTCCGCTCGCATCCAGCAAGACCTCGATATTCATCTTTCTTTCCGTCGTCGGTGCGGAAGCCGGATCTTCAGGATCGATAGACAGAAGGGCCTGTCTGTAATTGATTTGCTCCAGTCGGTCGAACGTACTTTTTTCCTGTTGATAATTCTCGCCAACTAGCTGCAAGATACTAGCGAAGATGTCCTCGTCAGCCATCCCTTTCGACAGCTTGTCCAGTTCAGCTTTTACCGTCGATTCATCGTAATTGCTTCCTGCAAAAAGCCCTGCCGGTTCTTCGTAGGAAAGAATCTCTTCCAAGGCAATAGGAGGTTTGGGCAACGCAGGTGTCTGTTTTTCTGCTGATGTAGAAGAGGGCGAGGGTATAGCGGTTTCCGGTTCAGAGGAGGGATTCTGCGTTTTTTCTGTTTCATTGGTTGGGATGGCTTCGGTCTGAGTTGCTCCCGGAACGGCTTCGCTGCAGCCTGAAGCTGACAGAAGAAGGGTGGCGACCAAAAATAGAATGGGTAGCTTTCGCATTACCATTTCTCTCCTCCATTGAATAAAATCATTTTTACTTAACTATAACAACAGTTCGAATGGAAGGATATAGGAGAAAAAGCGGTATTTTAAAAACGCATCAAGTCCATTGACTCGATGCGTTTTTTGCTACCAGTATCAACATTGGATTCGATGGTATAACCGATTACTGGTGGAACACAGAGAATCCAGTGTTTTGTTGATTCGGTTGAGCGAAGCCGGTAACGGTACGGGAAGCGCTGCTTGCCATCTGATTGCAGAGGTTCGAAATTTGCTGCAATTGCTGTAAGGCTGTTTGGTGACCCTGGAGGGCGGTTTGGATCATGTGGGCAGCTTGACGCTCGCGTTGAGCCAACTGCTCGAGCTGCTCCGCATTCCTTTGTTCTTGCTGCAGCAGCTGTTGGTATTTCACCGATGCTTGTTGGGTTTGTTGCGCTAGCTGCTGAATGAGCTGTTCGCACTGTGCAAGTTGAGTAGAAAGAGATTGTGAATTCGAAAACAGATTCATATTCATAGGGTCCTCCTGTTCAAACATGATTAGACTGTGTTAGCTTGTTCTTCTTTCCATCCCGTTATTCTGTAGATTTGGGAACAAGCATCCTGCTATACCGAATTGAGCGGGAGGCAATCACTACTCGACGATAAAAGTTATACAACGTCGTTCTGATTAGCGATTGGGTTGGATCCACTGTTAGATGACTTTTGCGCAAGCGTTTGAAAACTTTCCAGAACACTGGTCATCCTTTTTATATCTTGGCTTAGCTCGTCTGGAGAGTTCACATGTTTTTTTATATCTAAAGCGATTCCCTCCATTTGATCGGCTAGCCGGTGCACCAAACCTACATCGAATTGAGCCATTTAATCCCCTCCTTCTTATAGCCATATTTCGGATATTGTGAGATAGGATTACCATTTTACTGGAAGGCTATGTATTCAAATGATCATGGAAGGGGAGGGGCGCGTTACGTCCCATCCGCTGTGTAATGACGAGTGAGCTCCTGGGCTTGCTTACGAATACGATCCACCATCTCGCGGGGCTCGATCACTTTGGCAGAGGTTCCCAGCTGAAAAAAATAATCGGAGACGAAATCCCAATCCTCATGGTCAATCACAGTCTCCACGTAACCTTGCTCTGGGTTGACCATCACGATGTGAGGTTCCAGCCAAGGCTGGCTACGACATTGCCTCAAGCCTTCCCGTGTAAGCTCCACATAGATGCGAACGGGTTGTTTCGGCGTTTGTGCCGTATAGCGGTCCAGCCAGTCCGACAGAGAATTTTGCTGTATGAACGTTTGCTGCGTTCGTTCCAATGAGACAATCCGGTCAGTCCGAAACAATCGAACTTGACCATAAGACTGATCAAATGCTGGCATGTACCAAAAGCCATCATAGGCGTAGATGCCGATTGGAGCTACTTTTCTCACCGTATTTTCTGACTTCGACACGTATTCGATGGTGAGCAACTCATGAGCGATAGCTGCCTCCATGATTTCCTTCAAAAATGGGGAGGAAACGCTTCTTTTTTGATTCCAAAAGGCTAAAACCGAATCAAGGCGGTCCACTTTTCTTTTCATGTCGTCGGCCAGGCTCGCGTACAGTTTTGCGAAGACGGAACCTATATGAATGTCAAAGGGAAGCGATTGATAATACTTCAATGCCTGAAAAGCGAAAAAAACAGCAAAAGCTTCCTCCTCGTCAAACATGATCGGCGGCAGCGTCCGGTTGTTCAGTACCCGGTAACCGCCGCCTCTGCCTGGTTCCGTATAGATCGGAACCCCCAAGTCGCTAATATCTGCAAGATACCTGTGCGCAGTCCGTACGGAAATGCCGAATTCATGTGCGACATCCTGCGCGGTAAATCTGCGTTTCGTATTGACATACAGGATCAGGTCAAACAAAAGTTTGGCTTTGTTCATAAGATTCGCTCCTCCGCTCAAAACATGACAGTTATTGACATGTTTTAAGCGTATACTATTTTTTACGAATAGCAAGAGGAGGAGAGGCCCCATGCAAAAAGAGGATGCCATTCGTGTCATCGGTGCGAGGGAAAAAAATCTGAAGGGAATCAATGTAACCATCCCCAAGAAGCAGATTACGGTATTTGCAGGCGTATCGGGCTCCGGCAAATCCGCTATCGTCTTCGATACGATCGCGGCAGAATCGCAGCGGCAATTGAATGAGACGTACTCCAGCTTTATCCGCAATCGGCTTCCGCAGTACGGACAGCCGGAGGTAGATGCCATTGAATGTTTGCCGGCGGTGATCGTCATGAACCAGAAAAGAATTGGAGGCAACGCAAGATCCACGGTCGGGACGGTCACGGATATTTATGCGCTGCTGCGGCTTTTGTTTTCCCGTTTCGGCATTCCTTTCGTCGGTTATTCTGACGTATTTTCCTTTAACAACCCGCAGGGAATGTGTCCGGAATGCGAAGGCTTGGGCAAGTCGAAAGCAGTCAACA
>DASQMM010000609.1:0-1845 GCA_035645495.1 Brevibacillus sp.
ACAATATCTACGCCGGAGAGCGCACTCCACTGGGCCAGCCAGTTTTCCAAACGCTGCTCCAGACTGCCTTCCTCCGGGAGAGAGCGCAGATTGAAAATGGCTTGTCTGACGTGATTGTCAATCGCAGACACGGCAATCCGCGCATCGTCCAAATGTCCTTGCTTCAGTTTGACGTTGAGAAAGAAGAGGGACTGGGCGATCCCGTCATGCAGCTCGCGGGCCAGTCGCTCCCGTTCCTCGTAGACTGCGCGACGTGCCTGTTCCTCGACAAGCCGAGCATTCATCCTCTCAATCGTACGGAACATCCAGTTGGCGAACAGAAAAGAGAGAACCAACGTGAGGATCGTGATGTATACATTGCCGTCCTCCATGGAGAGATAGGGCAACAGAAAGTCATGGCGGATGAATTCAAAACCTCCGATGATGATCGCAGGGAGCAGTGCGGTCAACCAGTAAAGGGTACGGTAAGTCATTGCTTTCTTCCTTCCTTGTCCAATGGCAATCAAGACTAGTATACCGAACTGTACCTTTCGATGATATACTCAGATAAGATCAGAGAATAGCGAGATGGGTGGTGGAGGATAACATGAAACAGGTAGCCAGGGCTTTAACGATAGCAGGCTCAGATAGTGGAGGTGGCGCCGGGATTCAGGCGGATCTCAAAACCTTTCATCAGTTCGGCGCATACGGAATGAGTGCGATCACCGCGATTACGGTTCAAAGCACCCTCGGGGTGTTTGGGGTATACCCGATGACGGCAGAAGCTGTTGCCCAGCAGATCCATGAGGTGCTCCGTGATATTGGGGCGGACGCAGCCAAGACGGGGATGCTCTTTGATGCGGCAATCATCAGGGCTGTGGCAGATGAACTGCGTCCGTACAACAAACTGAAATTAGTTGTGGACCCTGTCATGATCGCAAAAGGAGGGGCAAAGCTGCTCCAGGATGATGCGATTGAAGCACTGACCAAAGAATTGCTGCCTCTCGCGGAGGTTATTACCCCGAATGTACCGGAAGCGGAGTGCTTGACGGGTATGCAGATTCGCAATGCGGAGCAGATGCGCGAAGCGGCCAAGGCGATTCACGCGTTGGGCGTGCGCAACGTCATGATGAAGGGCGGGCATCTGGAAGGCGACGAAGTACGGGACATCCTGTACGATGGACAAGCTTTTCACGAGATCGTCCACGAGCGCATCCAGACCCGACACACGCATGGGACGGGTTGTACGTTCTCGGCTGCATTGACCGCAGAACTGGCCAAAGGCACGCCGCTGATTGAGGCGGTGGAGAAGGCGAACCGTTTTATTTTCGAAGCGATTAAGACAGCACCTGAACTGGGCGGGGGCCATGGTCCAACCAATCACTGGGCTGTTATCGAATAAAAGAAGAACGTGAAGAGCCCGGCGAGAAGCCGGGTCTTTTCTATTTGACCTTGATACGAAAACCTTCCGTCAGCCGAGTTGGATAGCTGTAAAGCGTGAAGCTGTATTCCGAAGGCATGCCATGAGAAGTAAGCCGTTTAAACAGATGACCGTAAAGCTGTATGTTTTTTGATGGATAGTCACTGGAAGAGGTGCTTTGCAGCAGGTCATATTCATTACCCAGATCATCTGTCAGCTCGCCGAGCAATGACACATAGCGGGAGTGGTCGATCTCATCTACCAAAAGCGAAAGGTCCATTCCCACGACATCGTCCCGTTGGCGCAGGGCGTCCAGGCGAAGGCGTTCATCCGGTATTTTCGTGAATTCACCTGTCCGGGCATCAATCGTCACGGTCAGTTTCTCCTTATCCAGCGCGCGGATCCCTTTCGCTTGCAGCATCAGTTGTTCGAATTTGGTAACGTAG
>DASQMM010000610.1:0-7467 GCA_035645495.1 Brevibacillus sp.
CACGCAGCTTAGCCGTGACGGACTCCAAATGCTTGGGAATCACATTTTCCACCATGACATTGCCGTTGGTCGCTGCTGCTGCAATCATGTACGTGCCAGCCTCGATGCGATCCGGGATAATCGTATGGCGACAGCCGCGCAGGCGCTCTACCCCGCGAATGCGAATTACATCCGTGCCAGCACCCTTGATGTTGGCTCCCATGTTATTGAGCAATGTAGCGACATCGACGATCTCCGGCTCTCTCGCGGCATTTTCAATGACTGTCACGCCATCTGCCTTGGCGGCGGCAAGCATGATGTTAATAGTCGCCCCAACACTTACCAGGTCCAGGTAAATGCGCGCTCCACGAAGCTTGCCGTCGCGAGCCCTGATCGTCATGACGCCATTTTTGTTTTCTACTTCTGCGCCCATGGCCTCGAAGCCCTTTATATGCAAATCGATCGGACGCGGTCCCAAATCACAGCCACCCGGCAAACCTACCTGGGCCTCCCCGAACTTCGCTAGCAACGCTCCCCATAGATAGTAGGAAGCACGCAGCTTTTTGATCCGTCCGTTGGGCATCAGCATCAGCTTCATGTCACGGCCGTCGATTTCCATCCAGTCCTCTTCAAACAACACGTCCGCTCCCATCTCTTTCAGGAGCTCGTGATAAATGTCTACATCCTGGATTCGGGGAAGATTCTCAATGACGACAGGCCCATCAGCCAGCAATGCGGCAGGAATCAAAGCAACTGCACTGTTTTTAGCTCCGCTGATGGTAACGGTCCCCGCAAGTGGTTTCCCACCGTTGATGATTAGCTTATCCATGCTTTGCTCTCCTCTGGCTTAATCGGGAAAGAAGCACCTTCCCCGATGAGAAAGGTGCTTGTCTTTTCACACGAATCCTATTTTTGCATACTTGCCCAGTCAGCAAGGAATTTCTCCAAACCACTGGAAGTCAGTGGATGGGCAATGAGCTGTTTAAACACTTTGGCCGGGATCGTCGCAAAATGAGCCCCGAGCCGAGCCGCTTCTGTCACATGGACAGGATGGCGAACGGATGCTGCGATGATCTCGGTATCAATATCATGAACAGTGAAAATCTCAGCGATATCCTCAATCAGCTTCATACCGTCCTGACTGATGTCGTCGAGACGTCCCAGGAATGGAGACACATACGTCGCTCCAGCTCTGGCCGCCAACAACGCCTGGTTTGCTGAAAAGACCAAGGTGACATTGGTCTTGATTTTTTTCTTGGCAAAATACTTGGTCGCCTTCAAGCCTTCTGCTGTCATTGGCAGCTTGACGACGATGTTTTTGGACAGGGCAGCCAGCTTTTCTCCTTCTTCGATCATGCCTGCTGCATCTGTGCTGATGACCTCCGCACTGATCGGGCCATCCACGATATCGATAATTTCTTTCAAAGTTTGCACAAAGTCGCGGCCTTCCTTGGCTACCAGGGAAGGATTGGTGGTGACGCCTGCGAGGACGCCCCACTCATGAATCTCGCGAATTTCGTCTACATTTGCTGTATCGATTAAAAAGCGCATGATGTACCTCCTTGGTTACGCACGGTTGCTGCTGCCGAACAGGCGCATTTTCCCTTTGACAACTTCCTTGATGGCATCACGAGCTGGCCCCAAATATTTGCGAGGGTCGATCTCGTTTGGTTTGGCAGCCAGGATTTTGCGAACCGTTTCGGTGCATGCGACTTGGCTTTCCGTATTTACGTTGATTTTTCCAACACCCAGGCTGATCGATTTCACAATTGCTTCATCCGGCACACCGGAACCACCGTGCAGGACGATTGGCGCCTCAATTTGGCTTGCTACTTTTTCAATAATGTCGAAACGGATTTTTGGAACACCTTTGTACATGCCATGGGCTGTACCTACAGCAATTGCCACATAGTCTACTCTGGTTTCATTCCAGAAATGAATCGCTTCTTCCGGATTTGCAAGTGTCGCATCTTCCTCGTCTACAGACAGGTCGTCCTCTACTCCACCGATCGTACCAAGCTCACCCTCGACGGATACGCCTACGGCATGAGCCGCTTCTACAACCTGCTTCGTCAAGCGGATATTGTCTTCAAAGGAATGATGGGATCCATCGAACATCACCGAAGAGAATCCAGCGCGGATGCATTTCATGACCATGTCAAAATTGCTTCCATGATCCAGGTGGAGAGCTACAGGAACACCTGCGCGTTCGGCTGCTGTTTTCGCAATCGCGACTGTGTAGTCGATGCCCATGTATTTGAGAGCTCCCTCAGACACACCAAAAATCACAGGAGACTTTTCTTCCATCGCAGCTTCTGTGATTGCTTGAGTAAACTCCAGATTGTTCAAATTGAATTGGCCAACAGCATATTTATGCTTTTTGACGTCCTCTGTAAAAGCGGTCATTGGTACCAGTGGCATGGTTGGTAATCCTCCTCTAGCAGACTTCATTAATGTCGCTTATTATACCACAGACACTCGCATGTTAACAGGTACGCTTGTTTTGATTCTGTGCCGGGCGCTAGTCTAACAAGCCAACTGTTGTTGAACCGCCATACGCAATTCATCAATATCAAACGGTTTGGTAAAATGGGTCAAGGCCCCCAGCTGTGTTGCTTCCTTGATCATGTCCAGCTCACCGTAAGCAGTCATCATAATGACTTTGATCTCCTGGTTGATTTTCTTGATATGCTTGAGGATCTCGATGCCGTCCATCCCAGGAATTTTCATATCCAGAATGACCAGGTCAGGCGATTCTTTCTCCACGATTTCCAATGCCATCTTTCCATTTGCAGCCTGAAACGTTTTGTAGCCCTCTTTGCCCAGCACCTCGTACAACAAAATGCGAATGCCGTATTGATCATCGACAACTAACACTTTTTTGTCGTGCTTGTCAAACATGACTAAACTCCTCCTGACCAAAGCTATTACTTAACTACTTACCATTCGCCTAAAAATAGGAAACTCCTTCATGTAAGCGCTGAAATTTTCCTGTTATCCCCTAATCGCGTATAATGGGGGATACCATGGAAGAGGGAGATTGCTCTGATGGACACGATTATCATTATTTGCGCGTTGACCTTTGTCATACATACTACGGAAACGCTATCTTACGCGCTGCGGTTTGCTGGGGTGCAAACAACTCGGCTCGCTGTCGCTTTGTCTCTGTCGGGGGTTGTTTTGCTCGTTTCCCGCACTTCCAATCTGATTCAAACTCCTTTTACCGGAGGCTTGATCGATCAGGCTGCACTCTCGCATACGGATCCCGGCTGGAAGCTTCACCTGATCATTGGTGCTGCCTCGCTGGGCACGTTGTGCGCGATCCTCTTGTTTCCTACCTTCGTACAATTGTCCAAGCGGCTGATCTCCCACTTTGAGCTGGCGGGTTCCATTCCGAAAATGATCCGTTCCGCCGTCACTCCACAAAACATCCGCCGTGTGCATCAACACGTTCGCTTGCCCCGGCTTGCTTCTCTCTCCCGCTTTCGAATCAAGGGAGTCCCGAAGCGCCTGCTGCTGCTCAACTGCCTAGGGACGGCCATCTACACAGCCAGTATCCTGTCGGTGCTCTATGCCTCCTTGCTCGCTCCGAGTTACAAGGCAACGGTCCTGATGTCTTCCGGACTGATCAACGGCTTCGCAACGATCTTCATGACGATTCTAGTCGATCCTCAGGTGGCTCTTTTGACGGATAAGGCCTTGCAGGGACAAGCATCCCATGAAGCGATTCGCCAGATGTATCTATGGCTGATGATCTCCCGTTTTTTTGGCACGATTCTGGCTCAGTTTCTGCTGATTCCTGCTGCTTATTGGGTGGCGTGGCTGGCTCCATTATTTCAATAGTGATCCAGTAGCTGTTGTGGAGGGGGAGGAAAAAGGGAAAACGCTTCAGGCCGGTTGGGATCTTTGCTGGGGGCCGAACTGGCCGCTTCCACTCCAAAGGAGGAACCGCGGCCAAAAGCAGCCGTCTCATGGAAGTGAATCAAGGTTGGCCGCTGAAGGCATGTTCCGCCTTTTCCGTTCCAGCTTGGTCAAGATCCCAAATGCCTTGCGCTTTTTTCCCTTTTTCCTCGACCAGCTTTTCTTGGTCCTCCTTCTGAATCATGTTCAAGAAAAAAACGCATCCGCGACTCCCAAAGGGAATCGGGTGCGTTTTTGCCATCATGCCAAGTGTTTATTTTTTATGGTTGAGTGAAGCCTGGATAAAATCACGGAACAACGGCTGCGGACGGTTCGGGCGGGACGTAAACTCCGGATGGAATTGGGTTGCCACGAACCAAGGATGGTCTGGCACCTCCACGATCTCGACCAGACGGCCATCTGGGGTCGTTCCTGCAAAGTTCAGTCCCAGATTTGCCAATTGCTCACGGTATTCATTGTTGAACTCGTAGCGATGGCGATGACGCTCGTATACCAAAGTGCTGCCATAGGCACGCTCGGTCAGACTGCCAGGAACCACTTTGGATGGTCCGACACCCAGACGCATGGTGCCGCCTTTGTCTTCCACTTCTTTTTGCTCCGGCAGCAGATCGATGACCGGATAAGGAGTGTGGGGATTGATCTCGGAGCTGTTTGCTCCCTCCATCCCTGCGACATGGCGGGCAAACTCGATGACCGCAATCTGCATTCCCAGGCAAATCCCCAGGAACGGCACTTTATTTTCACGCGCAAAGCGAGTCGCTGTAATTTTGCCTTCGATTCCGCGATCGCCAAAGCCGCCTGGAACCAGAATCCCGTCAACGTCACCCAACAGTTCGCGAACATTGTCCGGGGTTACTTCTTCTGCGCTTACCCACTTGATTTCGACGTTGGAGTCATTTGCAAATCCGCCGTGGTAGAGTGCCTCTGCTACGGAAAGATACGCGTCGTGCAGCTCTACGTATTTGCCCACGATGGCAATGCGGGTGGTTTTGGACAGGTTTTTGATCAGACTAACCAGTTTTTTCCACTCTGTCATATCCGCTTCCTTGCACTCCAGACCCAGATGGCGGCAGACATAATCGTCCAGTCCCTGTGCTTGCAATTGCAGCGGTACATCGTAGAGGGTTTCAGCATCTGCACATTCCACGACAGCATTTTTATCGATGTCGCAGAACAGAGCCAGCTTGTCTTTCATGTCTTGGGTCATCGGTCTTTCAGTCCGCGCCACGATGACATTTGGCTGGATGCCCAGGCTGCGCAGTTCTTTTACGCTATGCTGTGTCGGCTTGGTCTTCATTTCTCCGGCAGCCTTGATGTACGGCACCAGCGTCACATGGATGTACATGACGTTTTCGCGGCCGATATCGCTTTTGATCTGGCGAATCGACTCCAGGAACGGCAAGCTTTCGATGTCTCCGACCGTACCGCCGATTTCTGTGATGACGACATCCGCTCCCGTTTCACGGCCCGCACGGAAAACACGCTCTTTGATCTCATTGGTAATGTGTGGAATAACCTGCACAGTACCGCCCAAGTAATCGCCGCGACGTTCCTTCGCGATAACAGTGGAGTAGATTTTACCAGTCGTTACGTTGGAATTGGCGCTCAGGTTGATATCGATAAAACGCTCATAGTGCCCCAAGTCCAGGTCGGTCTCGGCTCCGTCATCAGTTACGAATACTTCACCGTGTTGAAACGGACTCATGGTTCCCGGGTCCACGTTGATGTAAGGGTCAAATTTTTGAATGGTTACCTTTAGTCCTCTGTTCTTCAGAAGTCGGCCCAGAGAAGCCGCTGTAATCCCTTTTCCCAACGAGGATACAACCCCGCCCGTCACAAAAATATACTTTGTCATCGTTAACGTCCCCTCTTCCCTAAACCTCAATGATGATGAATAAACACGGATAAATGGCCTATGAAAAAAGAAAAAACAAAAGCGAGTCCTATCCCGAAGCAGTTCGGGTAGGGGCACTTTTGTTTTATAGTTTTCCATATTTGTTCCTTCTTCATGTGAAGCCCAAGGAGTATTTTATCTGTCCCTCAGACGGAAGTCAAGGGCTTATCGTTCGTCTTCCAAATCTTCCTCAGGTTCTTCTTCTTCCAGCTCTTCGTCCTCAAAAAGTTCGTCTTCGTCCTCTATTTCCTCTTCGTCGATCTCGGCATCGATCTCTTCTTCCTCGATCTCAGCTTCCTCATCGACAAACTCTTCCTCGTCCTCGAAGATTACAACTTCGTCTTCTTCGTATTCGTCCACCAGCTCGTCTTCGCTCTCGAAATCGTCGAAGTCGTCGTCCAGTATGACTTTTTTCTTCTTGCTGACGCCGCCCTCTTGCGTCTCTTCTACGGTGTCGGTCGGGTACCAACGCTTCAGTCCCCATACATTGTCACCCAGGCAGACAAAGCGTCCGTCGATATTGATTTCAGTGTATACTTGAGCGATCAGGCTTCTGACTTGTTCTTCTGAGAGTTTGCGAAGGGCAGTCAGTTCATCCATCAGTTCGCGGAAGTTATAGGTGCGATTGTTTTCACGCAGGATTTCGTAGGCGATGTCCACCAATGCCATCTCGCTTAGTCTTTCTGCATCAATATGAGCAAGTTTTTGACTCATTCGGGCACGTCCTTTCTTTCCTATACAAAACTTGACTTCCAATCAGATCCCATCGTTTGGCGACGAGGGCTGTCTATAAGCATTTTCGTTTGATGATGCTGCCTTTTTCATCGCCTTATCGATAAGAAGGCTATCATACAGTATTCCTTATTTTAGACGAAAATGCAAGGCTTTCAAACAGGGGAGAAGCGATTGACCGAAAAAGAAGTGACCGCCATGTGAGTTCCTAGCTCTGGCGGTCACTTCTGTCGATTGGTTAGCGGAGTCATCCCCCAGGGGAACGCTACATATTTCTGCGATACTGTCCCCCGACTTCATACAGGGCTGCACTGATTTGTCCGAGAGAAGCGACTTTTACCGTCTCCATCAGCTCGGCGAAGATATTTCCTCCCGCCATCGCCACTTCCTGCAGACGGCGCAATGCCGCCGGAGCCGCGTCGCGGTTGCGCTCCTGGAAGGCACGCAGATTGGCGATCTGCTGTTCCTTTTCCTCCGTCGTCGCCCGCGCCAGCTCGATCTCGTAATCTTCCTCCGAGGCGTTCGGGTTGAGGAAGGTATTGACGCCGATGATCGGCAGTTCTCCCGTATGCTTTTTCATTTCGTAGTACATCGATTCGTCCTGGATCTTTCCGCGCTGGTACTGAGTCTCCATCGCACCGAGCACGCCGCCGCGATTGCTGAGGCGCTCAAACTCCTGCATCACCGCTTCTTCCACCAGATCGGTCAACTCTTCGATGATAAATGCCCCTTGCAGCGGATTTTCGTTTTTCGCC
The DNA here is from genome assembly GCA_035645495.1 of Brevibacillus sp. Taxonomy (GTDB): domain Bacteria; phylum Bacillota; class Bacilli; order Brevibacillales; family Brevibacillaceae; genus Brevibacillus. The sequence goes on from DASQMM010000610.1 coordinate 7,282, forward strand.
AGACCCATTTCCTTATTGATGATCATCTGAATCGCCATCGCCCTGCGTACGGAATTTTCCGTCGGCGTCGTAATGGCTTCATCATAGGCATTGGTATGCAGCGAATTGCAGTTGTCATAGATCGCGACCAGTGCCTGCAGGGTGGTGCGGATATCGTTGAAGTCCATCTCCTGGGCATGCAGGGAG
>DASQMM010000611.1:0-2259 GCA_035645495.1 Brevibacillus sp.
AAGGGGGTTATACTGTGCGGAGTGCCTCTACCTCTGTACTGACCGGACTCATGTATACGCTCGGTCTCGTCTTGACGGGAGCCTTGCTCGCCACTCTGCTGCTTAGTTTTACCAGCATACGCGAAAAAGTCCGATCACGGCTGTAGGGATGGTTCCTACGACAAGCAGACGGGCCAGCTTGCTGGTAGGATTGGCGATAAGCTGTCTAATCTCGGGCCAGAATACGACGATGACAGCGATCAATGTTCCGAAGTGAAGCATCGTATCAAACAGCAGTCCGATTTCGCTGAGGCCAAATAGCTTGCGAAATAAAACGAGATGGCCGGTGCTGGAGATGGGCAAAAATTCGGTTAAGCCCTGTACGATGCCAAGGAAGATATATTCCAGTAAAAGCAGCATAATGCGACGTCACTCCTATCGTTAAAAAGGGTCCGATATTGTCATATGTATGTCCCATTGTGCAAGACTTGCCTATTTTAGGGACAGCCGCCTTGGTCGCAGGGATAAGTTGTGGTATTTTAATGGAATAGAGATGAGAGTGAGGAAGCGAAACGATGGATAGAGATAGAGGCAGAAGACAAGTACGGACCAATGCTCCCAGTCGAGATTTGCAGGCAGGCATGATTCTGAAGATGAGGGTAGCCCGCAAGAAGGAGATCGGATACTTTCTGACTGACGGCAGAGAGGAGGTCTTTCTCCATCGCAACGAAGCAGATGGCCCTCTCGAAAGCGGAGAAGAAGTCGAAGTCTTTTTGTACCATGACCACGAAGATCGATTGGCAGCAACAATGGACATGCCGTACGTTGGCCTGGATGAATACGGATGGCTGGAAGTGGTCGATCTCTCCTCGCGTATGGGGATCTTTTTGGACAATGGGATCAACAAGCACTTGCTTGTATTTATAGACGACCTCCCGAAGCTGCGGGATGAATGGCCGCGTCCGGGAGACCGCTTGCTGGTGACGATTAAGCGGGATCCGAAGGGAAGGATGTTGGCCAAGCCGGTGACGGAAGCCGAAGTCGGACAAATTGCAGTACCTGCTGATCAGACGATGAAGAACAAACAAGTAGAGGGAACGGTCTACAAGGTGATTCAAGCCGGTGCATTTTTATTGACGGATGAGGATCACATCTTGTTTATCCATCGGGATGAGATGACAGAAAGGCTGCGTCTCGGGCAATCGGTTCGCTGCAGGGTGAGTTTTGTACGGGAAGACGGCAGGCTCAACGGCTCGATGAGGGAGCGCAAGGAAGTCCAGTATGGAGAGGACGCGGAAAAGCTGCTGCGTTATCTGATCAATCGGGACGGAGCTATGCCGTATACGGACGATACCCCAGCCGATGTGGTCCGCGAAAAGTTCGAGATGAGCAAATCGAGCTTCAAACGAGCCCTGGGCAAGCTGATGAAGGAAAGACGAGTCGAGCAGGTGGATGGCTGGACGAAATTGATTGACAATCAGGTGGAATAACAAGAAACTCCCAATGCGTCAGATGGACTGATGCATGGGAGTTTTCCTTATTTGTTATTAGGAAGGCATATGACCCAATTGATTTTCTTTGCGATTCTTGTAGAAAGAGAATCCGAAGATCAAGGCCAGAAGAGCAAGACCGATTGCATCTGTCATCGTGCCTGGAATGACTGCGAGCAGACCACCGGCAACAGAAAGGATGCGCTCCACTGGATTGAGCTTTGCCATCCAGAAACCGATCAAGCCCGCACCTACCCCGATCATCCCCATAACCGAGGTGAACATCACCCAGATCGAGCCGAAGAGGGTCGTATCAATCAGCAGCAAGGCTGGCGAGACCACGAAGATGTAGGGAGCCATAAAGGCGGCGATGGCTAATCGAGTAGACTCGACTCCCGTTCGCATCGGTTTTGATTTGGCTATACCTGACGCGGCGAAGGCGGCAAGGGCGACCGGTGGCGTGATGTCAGCCACGATACCAAAGTAGAACGTAAACATATGAGCTGCTACGACCGGAACACCAAGCTGTACGAGTGCAGGTGCAGCAATGGTGGAGGTGATGATGTAGTTGGCCGTAGTCGGTGTACCCATCCCCAGAATGAGAGAGGCGATCATGGTAAAGAACAGGGTGAGCAACAACTGGCCGCCTGCCAAATCGATCAAACCGTTGGCAAGCTTCAAACCGATTCCTGTCAAGGTAACGGTTCCGACAATAATCCCTGCACAAGCAGTAGCGGCTACAACACCAAGTGCGATCTTGGAGCCAGAGGCGAACGCTTCCAAAATATCG
>DASQMM010000612.1:0-2003 GCA_035645495.1 Brevibacillus sp.
GAAATTCGTATGTGTGCGAAATTGCTGGATATTTCACGCCCGCTGGAGGCGGGGACACCGACATGGCCGGGTGATACGCCTTTTACCTATGAGGTGAACTGGCCAAAATCATCAAGCGGCTCTGTCAATGTAGGAAAGCTGACTATGAGTATACATACCGGGACACATGTGGATGCCCCTTTTCACTTCGATGACGACGGGAGAAGGATGATCCATCTGGACATCGATCTGTACGTCGGGATGGCTCGGGTTGTGGAACTGTTGGACAAACCCAGCATCGGGGCAGAAGATCTCGCCCATTTGGATTTGGAAGGCGTCAGCCGCTTGTTGATTCGTACAGGCTCCTGGAGTGACCCAAAGCGCTTTCCTGAGGAGATCTGCTATCTGCGTCCTGATCTGCCGGCATTTTTGGCGGAAAAAGGAATCCGGCTGATCGGGGTCGATGTCCCGTCGGTCGATCCGCTAGACAGCAAGGAATTGCTTGCCCACCACGGTTTGCATCAGCATGATATCCACATTTTGGAGGGGTTGCTCCTGGATCATGTCCAGCCGGGCGATTATGAGTTGATCGCACTGCCGCTGCCTCTCGCCGATGCGGATGGGAGTCCCGTACGTGCGGTGCTGCGAAAAAACGAGTAACAAAATGTGAAAAAACCGTTCGCCCCAACAACAGGGTGAACGGTTTTCTTTATCTCAAGTTACGTACTACGTGCCTTGCGAGAGAGGGGATGTCTTCTCGATGACATCCCAAGCCATACCGCGAGCTTTCAGCCGTTCCAAAAAGGGGATTGGGTCAATCAACTCCGGTGGAATGCAGCCTGTCGTCTGTAACAACCCCTCTGCAATCATGTCGACGGCAACGACGGGGGGGATTCCAGTCTGCCAGATCGTCGCCTGAAATTCGGTTTTGTAAAAAACCTCGTCATGATTGGCTATGGTGTAGACGTAAACTTCTTTGCGTTTGTTGTTTTTCTTGCCCTTGACCAAGGCGCCCACGCTGGAGTAGCCATGGATTTTGCCAGCCAGATCAACCGGTTTGGGCATCGTGGTGACGACAACATCCCGAGGAGCCACTTTTACGCCTTTGACCTCGATTTCCTCGTCGCTGTCCAGGCCCAAATAGCTTAAGACCTTGAGCGTATTGACGAAATCGGGATGCAAGGCGTATTTGAAGTCTACGTATTTGCAGCCTTTTGCCCTGCCGATCGTTTCGCCGAGCGTGGTCGCTTCCTCATGCTCGACATTGTAGCAGTCGAGCCAGCCGATTGGTTCAGGGAACTCAAACTCTTCCTTGTTGGCAAAAGGGGTCGGGAGATACTGCTCACCTTTGTCAGCCGTCCAGTAATTGGGTTTGGCCAGGCATTCCTGGATAGCGGTCTGCGGGCTGAAATAAGAGCAAAAACCATCGTAATCAACGACTGAATTATCGCCGTCACGGATCAGGATCGCGTCTACCTCGTCCAGTTGATCGACCGCGTAGCGCGCGGCAATATTGGAAAAGCCGGGGTCGCAACCCAAGCCCATGATGCCGAGGATTCCGGCAGCACGGAATTTATCGTTCCAGGCAAGCTGTTTGCGGAGCCATTGTGGTCCCGAAGAAGCGGTATCGATATAATGCGTTTTTGTATTCAGGCACGCTTTCATGACTTCAAAATTATTTTCCGGCAAGCCGATATGCAGCAAGACATCAATATCATCCAGGATGGCCTGCACACTGGATACGTCCCTTGCATCCACCCTTTTGACCTGAATTTCCACGTCTGTCTCACGGCGCAGTTCTGCGGCCAGTTCCTCAGCTGGGGCTATGGAAATATCCGCCAATACCAGCTTGGTCAAATACTGTGATTTTACCAGTTCACACGCACTTACTTGTCCTACTCCTCCAACGCCTACTATCGCGACTCGCATAGAGTCCTCCTCCCATGGTTTGAACTATCTTCGCATTCGGAACAACCATTTTTGCAAATGCCAATCCTGATTCGCGATACAAGTCGATACATACA
>DASQMM010000613.1:0-5395 GCA_035645495.1 Brevibacillus sp.
GATCCGTTGGAATTCAAACATATCGTCTACGAAATGCGCTTTGACGAAGTGAGCGCGCGCTTCGGCGAGTTCGGCAACTTCCTGGTGGGGAATGTGTTGAACCAAGAGTCTTTGGCAACCTTGCTGGAAGTGTAATAGAAAACAAGCTGATACGATCGAAGAAAAGTCTGCCTGCGGAAGGTCCGTGTGGCAGATTTTTTATGCAGACAATAGTCCTGCCGAAAGGAGCGAAGTGCACGTGGAACAGCGATATACGTCCTGGAAGCCTCCATCTCGCAAGATTACGGTTGTCTCGTTAAGTGTGGCATTTTTTCTCTTCGGACTGCCCGACCCGATGACGCTCCTTTTGGCAGCAGAGCAAAGAGCCGTTTTGAGAGCACAAGAGAACATCCGTCGTCATATCAAACCGATCGTCCAGCTTCCTCCTGGGTAAAGCTTTCGTTTGAAAATTTGAAATCATATTCCTAATAATAGTAAGATAGGATGGAATTGCCAAATAAGAGAGGAGTGATCGTTCCGTGAGTATGCGGAAAAAATCGTGGAGGCTGACAGCCGGCCTGGCAACCGCCATGCTGCTGGTACCCGCGATCCCGTCAGCCGGCGTGCCCGGAGTTGCCTTGCCTGCTGCATTTGCTGCCGAGAGCCAAGGAAAAGAGCTGTCCAAGGAAGAAGCAATCCGCCGCGTCCAGAACTACATTTCCATCCCTGCCGATTTCAAACTGGAGCGTGCCTCCTATCAAGGGCCTGAACGCAACCCCTTCATTGCGAACGCTGCCTGGCGCCTGTCCTGGACCGGGAAAAATGACGCGGGCATCTATGTAACGCTCGATGCGGCGACGGGAAAATTGCTGCAATATTCGCGCTACGGAAATGAAATCGCCTCTGCCGACAAAAAGGTAAGCGAAGAAGCGGCACTGGAGGCAGCCACGAAATTCCTCGAGAAAACTGTGAGCGCCGACGAGCGGGCCAAGCTGTCGGAGGCAAATGAATACAAGATGGCATCCCGGGCTTACTCCAGTACATTTGTCCATCATCCCTTTACCTTTACGCGTGTAGAAGATGATATTCCTTTTATTGGAAACGGTTTTCATATCGTAGTGGATGAAAAGGGAGAGGTGCAGCAATTCTCCCGGACTTGGTATGAAGGATCCTTGCCAGCGGCCAAACCGGATCTGACCCTCGATGAGGCGCAGGAAAAAATCGCAAAAGCACTGCCTTCGCTGGTCTACACAAGGGCGTCATCGATCACGGGCAACTATAACAATGACCCCAACTATCAGCTCGTATACAAATACCAGATTGGCGATCCCCAATTCGTCGATGCGATGACTGGCGAATTGCTCAATTACACAGGCAAGCCGACAAAAAAAGCAAAACTGCAGCCTTTGGGGAATACCATTGCCAAGGCAAGCACCGACAAGTTGATCACTAAAGAGGAGGCGCAGGTCATCGCCGATCAGGTGGTGAAAAAATTGCCCGGCAGCTATCGCTCGGATGGAAATCGCGGAAGCGGAGCGACCAGCGGACCGGACGGTGTGGAAAGACGGCGTTGGGGCTTTGAATATACGCCTGTGCAGGGCCAAGGAAAAGACCAGGAGTCATTCCGGATTTACATCGGTGATCGCGGCGAACTGGTAGAGTATCGAAAAGACGATTACCGACCCATCAGAAGAGGCGAAGGAGCAGGCAACAGTGATCAGACCGTCTCCTGGGAAAAAGCCGAGCAGAACGCCATCCAGTTTGTCAAAGCTCTGTTCTCTGACCGATTGGGAGAGATTGCCTACAATCCGGAGCAGCAGTCCGAAATGAACATCAAGCAACGCTTGGAACAAGAGGGAGCGTATACGCTGTCGTTTGGCTGGCTGAAGGACGGTGTGCCGGTGGAAGACTCCTACTTCCGAGTGGAGGTATCGGCCACGACCGGGGAAGTAGAGAATATCCGGACAGATGCTTACGAGCTGGAAGGAATACAACCCGCAAAAGCAAAGATCGATCAGGAAGCAGCCAAAAAGATGGAACATGAAAACCAAAGGCTGACTCTGACCTACTTCCTGCCTGATCCCTACTTTGCTAACCAGGAGGAGCAGAGTTCGCAGCCATTGCTCGTATACCGCATGGTGGGAGATGCAGGGGTCGTTGATGCGCTGTCAGGCAAATGGATCAGCTTTGAGGAGGTAAGCAAGGCGCAAGGACCGCAGGATGTGGGTGATCACCTGCAAAAAGAGGCGTTGGAGCTGGCTGTGCGCTACGGCTGGCTGACCGTGACAGACGGCAAGCTGGAGCCGGACAAGCCTTTGACGCGAGGGGAAGCGGCGCAAATCATGGCGCGGGCCATGGATCGCATGGAGTTCCATCGCAGAAGCTACTACAGTTTTGGTGATGAGCAGGTCAAGCCTTACAGCTTTGATGACATAGACAGCAAGCACCCGCTATATGGCGTAATCCAGAAAAACCTCCAGGAAGGCTTGATTGCCAAAGAAGGAAGACGCTTTGAGCCCGACGAGCCGATCACTCGTGCCCAAATGGCCGATATGGCTGCCCGTCTGTTGGGGTATAGGGATATTTTGAACAAGCCGGAGATTTTTGTTCCCGCATACCCTGACCTGCAAAAAAGCCAGGTTCCTGCAGTGACGTTGCTGCACGCGGAGGGCATTGAATTTATCGGCGCAACTGCCAGCAAATTCGCCCCGGAAGCATCTGTCACCCGGGCTGAAATTGCCCAGTTGCTCAAAGACATGCTGGAGCTGCAACAACGCAAACAGAAGAATTAACAAACTCTTTGCTTTGGTTCCCCTTCCGTTTTTGGTACAGTGATAACAGAATTCATCTTTGGAGGGGAACGAACTGAGCTTTTTATCTTTTCGCATAGGAAATCGCACCATCAAGACAGCGATTGGGACAGCCATCTCGATTTTTATCGCGCAACAGCTTGGGCTGATGTTCTATGCGGCTGCGGGGATCATCACCATCCTGTGCATTCAAGTCACGGTGAAGAAATCCGTCCGTACAGCGATCAACCGGATTCTCGCCACCCTGCTGGGGATCGGGATCGGCTTCGCTGGATTTTGGATCTTTGGCTTTACCCCGTTGGCGCTGATGTTCACCATTCTTGTTTTCATGCCGCTGGCTGTGCGTATGCGTATTCAGGAAGGCTTTGTCACCTGCATGGTCGTGATGATGCATCTATACGCGGAGGAGCGGATGGATCTGGCCTTGATCGCCAATGAGTTTGCCCTTTTGGTGATCGGGGTTGGAGTTGCGCTGGTGGTCAATCTCTACATGCCGAGTCTGGAAAAAGAATTGAAGGCAATGCAAGAGAAAGTGGAGCGCAACTTCAGCAAAATCCTCAAGGAATTCAGCTTCTATCTTCGCAATGGAGAAAGCAGCTGGGAGGGACATGAGCTGATCGAGACGCCCAGCCTGTTGGCTCAGGCGATCAAGCTGGCTTCGCGTGACGTGGAAAACCGCCTGGGACGCGGCGACGATACGTACACCTCGTACTTTGTCATGCGCGAAAAGCAGTTCGAGCTGCTGGAGCGCATGATGCCCATCGTCTCGACGTTGAACTCGCAAGTTCCGCAAGGCTTGCAGATGGCTGATTTTCTGGACAAGCTGAGCGATTCCGTACATCCGGGCAACACGGCCTACCGTTTTTTGGACGAATTGCGGCTGATGCACGAGGAGATCAAGGAGACTCCGCTGCCGAAAACGCGCGAAGAGTTCGAGACGCGGGCATCCTTGTTTTATCTCTTGCGTGAGATGGAGAACTATCTGTACATCAAGCACGAGCTGGGCAAGAACAAAGATGGGCATAAAGGAAACAAACAACCCCAAGCAATGGCATAAAAACAATGCAGACTGATGACGATCCTGATAATCGAATATTCACCATGCAATAAGGCCCGGGGCTGCTGCCTCGGGTTTTCTTATTTTTCCTCCTAAACAGTGTCACAAAATCCGAAGAGCGGGATCAAATGGATGATTCGAAAACAGAAAGGATGATTCCAGATGAAAAAATCACTCGTTTCCATAAGCTTGCTTGCCTTGTTGGCAGTTGGAGCCCCGACGCTTTGCGGCACTCCTCTCACAGCCCAGGCGGCAGCCGCACCGATGACCGTCGCCCCTGAAAAATGGAAAACAATTGCCGAACTGGATCCCAAAGTCGTGGAAGCTGCCAGACTAGCCATGCAGGCGCTGGCGGAAGGAAAGGTCATCGAGCTGGATGAGATCAGAGGGGCCAATCAGGATTGCTGGGTTATTGCGGCAAAAAACAACAGAGGTACTGTACTCGTAACCAAGGACACCGGGGAGGTTGTATCTGTACGAGTCCATTTTTCACTCGACGAAGTGAATCCACAATTGAGGCAGACTTTTGAGAATACGCTGAAGGAGATGGATCCCAAGAAAGAGTTTTCGATCGATCAGGTCGAGCGGGTAAAATGGGAAAAGGAAAACATCTGGTCGTTTTCAGGGATGTACGCAAATGTGTCGATTGATCCACAAACGGGGAAAGTGATTTCCGCTAGCGCAACCTATTCCCTCCAGGAGGTTCCCGCGCAAGTCGCCCAAACCGCTCAGCAGACCCTGAGAGCCTTGTCCGGCAACCAAGCAATCACTCTTACGCCTTCGGTGACGCTCTACAAGCATCCAGAGCAATTCATTGACAAGGTATGGTCATTTATGGATACCGGAGGGAATTACGGCGTAGGGATCGGGGGCGCTACAGGAAAAGTCGTCTCCCTGAATAAGTATGCGGAAATCGAAGGAGACAAATTTGTCTTTGCACAAGACATTCCAAAGGTATTTGCAAAACCGTTCTATACAAAGGAGGAAGCTGTTGCTGCTGCCAACCCGTTGGTGAAGAAGCATTTTCAGCTTGATTTAAACGGGTACAATACAGCGGTACAGTACGATACGTACACGTTTACCAAACCGGGAAAGCCGACTGTGATTGGGAAGATCAATAAAAATGGGGTTTTTTGGGATATTCTAGTAACCCCAGAAAACGGATTGGCGAAATAGAGATGCTTCTGCATGACAGACGTTGTAAGGAAAACATCTGTCGTCCTATGGACCGGTGGAGAACGGAGAGGTTCGAAGCCCAATGACGGGAAGGGGATTTAGTAGCGTGTACCCAGATACTAATCAGGCGGATCAGACGCTTAGTTTGACCAATGAAGCTGTCTTGGAACAGATGATGAGACAGTATGGAGAAAAAATCCTCCAGTTGGTCTATCTCATCGTCAAAGACCGCAGCATGGCTGAGGATATTACCCAGGAGGTTTTCCTCAAAGCTTTTCGCAGCCTGCATACGTTTCGGGCGGACAGCAACATGAAAACCTGGTTGTACCGGATCGCCATCAACGAGTCAAAAAAATATCTGCGTTCCTGGTCT
>DASQMM010000614.1:0-5725 GCA_035645495.1 Brevibacillus sp.
ATTCCAATACCCAGCGAGATCATCCCGATAACAGCCAGGACATTCATCGTCTTGTATGTTCGTTTTGCTTCTTCTTTTTTCTGCTCGGAGTCTTTTTTCATGCCGACAATCGCAAGCACAAGAGCCGCAATAATTGCAACAGCTGCCACTACTAACAATACCTGCACTCTATCCCCCTCCCTCCTCTTTAAACGAATTTTCCAGCTTCTTGTTTTATAGCTACCCGCATTGATTGTACCATTAACCTCCTGGTAATGAAATCCAATCCTTGCAGATATTCCGGGGTAAAGCCTTTCTGAATGTAGTGGTGAAGAAAGTAAAAATCTTCATCACCACTACTGATCAGTTTTTTATTTCATCGTCAACTGCCTTTACTCCTTTGCCGTAACCAGCCAGCTTCATTGCAAAACCACCGATTGTCGCCACTTCACCAGGAAGGAAAATCATATCGACAATATCCATTGGTTCAACGCAGCCGAATTCCTGCTGGAGTGCTGGGTCCTTTAAGTTGGGCTCAACTACACAATGGTAAACGAGGTACGGATCAGCTTGATCTTCTCGTTCGCTATCCTGAGTCATTTCCAGCGCTTCAAGAGCAACCGACTTTTCTGGTTGTTGGATCACGATTTCACCTTGCAGAGAATCGACATACAAGGTCTGTCTTTTGGCTTTCCTGTTTTTTAGCTTTTCCTTATTCTCAAGCAATTTTTTAATTGAGATCTTCGCCATAGTATCCTCCTATGAACCTGGGATTAAATCGATCTGGTCGTAGTCACTAAATGCAAAAGGAACCTCTTCGCTTCCCAGAGTTTTCTGATCAAACTTCATGAGCATAAATTCATTAATCGTTACGTCATGCAGCGCGACTCGCTCGGAGCCGAATGCGCCTGGGTCTGATAGTTTTCCGACGAGCTCAAGGCGAGGGTATTCGCCTCTTCGGACGGCATCTGCCATCTTTTTCTGAACGCGGGAGTAGATCTTTTTGATCGTAAAGCTCCCGTCGCCAGCCCATCCCATCCCCTTCTTATACGTGGCCCCATCGTTAGCAAAATTGACATCTTCCCAAGTGACGGTCACTTTCGCTTCAAAGCTGTCGACTTCCGCCCATAGTTCATTGTCAACCCACAGACGGCCATACGTTCCGTTAATAACTCGTTTCGCTTCTGGTCTTGGCATGTTTTACGTCACCTCCCTATACGTTCACTCTCATTCTCAGGTCTTCGACTGCATCTAAAAACTTCAGTCCGCCAGCCAGGAACACGAATGACTGGAAAGTCATCTCTTTTACTTTTTGATCGTCCCAGGTGCTTGTATCCGTTCCGATACCTTCCCATGCCTGGCGCTGGGCCTCCACATCGACGCCGACCTTGTTTTCTGCTGCTGGGTCCAGCACAGTGCCCGCTAGTCCGCGAGAGTAGGAATTTACAGCCGTGATAAAAAGAACTTGATTATCGTAGCTGTTATTCACCTTGCCCACATACTCCTTATCAAAGGTGCGCCTCACATCTTCCATCCATAGATCGTGGCCCTCAATGATCTTGATCTTTTTCCAATCTGCGCCTTTGTCGGTTGAAGTCGTGGTTAAGCTGTTTACACCGCGCCCGATCTTGATTGAATCCCCGTCATTGATCAGGATGAGCTGACCAGCATCAATATCCTCATCTGGAGTTTCGCTTTCAGTGATTGCCTCTACCTCTGGTAACTCGAAGTAGGTGGCACTACGCGTCAAAGGCAATCCCGCAAGGATTCCAGCTATGCGGGCCGTGTATTGGGAGGCTGTGTACGTATTGTCCCCTACCTTAATGCCGTCTGTGGTGAAATTGATAATCCCCTCGTGATCCGCGACGACATTCGGCAACACAGCTTTGAATGTCTTTTTGTTTTGATCGCGCCAGCTCTTTACCTGTGACGCGACGGTCGAAGCATCAGCTGCCTCAATGCCAGGTACCGCCATATAATTCCACCGCTTGCCAGCCAAGCGAGTAAGCGCAGCATTGTAATCGAGTGCATCGACAGCGATTCGTTCAACGATTACCTTAGACGGCGTACCCAGAAAGGCATCTTTAATGTATTGCAGATTAGTAGCCGTCCAGTCACTGGACTTCACATCCATTACAGCCTTGTACTCGATCGTATCAAAGGTTCCTGTGTCATCCTTGAGGATCAGGGCCACAATACCGCGCTGGCTCCGTTGGATCGCAGATACAGCCAATGAGGAAAAAATAATCGAAATCTCAGGTAGTCCCATACGGACCCCCTCCTTATAGCTTTTTCATGATCTTGTCAAACTCTCGTTCCAGGATATCGTCCCACTCGTGGTTTATATCCTTCGCTGCTTTGTCAAAGACGTGGAAACCAAGAACAAAGCCGAGCTCCTTTTTGTCCGGCTCATGTCCGACTATGCGGTGGCCGTACTCCACTAGGTGAGCGTGTCTGCTGCGGCTGTAAGTCCTGACCTTGTACTCTCCGTTTTTGACCCAGACACGGCCACGTTTGATCGATTTGTAATATTCGCCGGTATCTTCGATGACGGATGCCTTTGCCCGGCGAAGAACGATTTTTCGAGCCTGATTTCCGGAGGCTCTCATCAGACGCTTGGCTTCTTGTGGAAAAAGCCTTTTCAGATCCTCCAGCTCTCCGTGGAACCTGTCCAATCCTTTTGTATCGATGTCGAAGTCAGCCACGATAGTTCAGCTCCTGCATCTTGTCTTGGTTTTCGCCGCCCTCGTCGTATGGCGAATCATCGAAATAGGTAAAGTCGAAATCGTAGTGAACGACCTTATCCACCACGCGGGACTCAGCATGATCGATCGTGATCACCCGGTCGCCTACTGGAAGGTTAAGGCCGAACAACTTCTCAAGACGATCCATCACGTCGTAGGCTTCTTCTTTATATTTGAACCGGCTGGCGGGAAAGAACAGGATGCGACATGTCATGTCACGCAAACTGTTAAATTGGAATGCCTCTACTCGATTTGTCTCCAGCAAGACGAAAAAAGAAGGGCGTTTAAACCCTTCTTCCACATCGCTGCTTTGGATTTCGATTCCCGGAAACTCAGCTTTGATCTTATCTCCGATTGCCTTATTGATTTGTGCTCGTGTCAACATGTCATTGTCTCTCCTTGCACATCAGTTGCAGCTCCCGTTTGCCGAATTCCGGGTGAATGATGTACATGATTTCGAACTCGACGCCGTTGCAACGAACCATCATCGATCTGTCGATGTCATCGCGGTAGCGTATCCGGATCCGAGTAGTTACGTCTGCCTCGCTCCGCTGTGCCACAAAAAACTCTTGTCCGCGCAGCGGCTCAACGGCAGCCCATAACGTTAGGTAATCCTCCCATGATTGTTCCCGTTCCCCCATGCTGTTGTCACTCCAGATTTGTCTGCGGATTGTCACTCGCTTGTTCAGCCGTTTGGTCAACGAATCCCTTGTACAATCCTTGCAAGTCATACTGGAATCACCCGATCCTGCATAAGCAAAGATTTCACAGCTTCCGGAGGGTCGCACATACCATTTTCAAACCAATACGTGACCAGAAGGAAAATAGCCTGACGAATCTTCTGTGGCACGTCGTCAGGCGTGTTGCCGTATCCGGAAGTATAAGTAATCACAACATTGTTGACGCTTCCGTTCGTTCTCGGCCAGGCCACTTTACATACCAAATAGCCGGGCTCGGAAAACGTGTCTGTTTGATACTGATCAGCTGGCCAAACAACAGGAGCCCCTGAAACATCCGCATACTGTATGGAGTCCACCGTCTGCAGTTTTGGACGCGGCAGCCGGATCGCGCTGGCGACAGGAAAGTGATCCAAAGCCAGTTCAAATGTTTGCGTGATATATGCACGGTTCTGGTACGTCTCGCACCATTCACGAGCTGCTGAGATTAACTGGTCAAGCTGACCATCGTATTCGGTATCAGATTCTTCAATCCTCAGAAACGTCTTTACCTGGGATTTGGTTATCGGCTCCGCCATCGGAGGAGTCTTGAGCCTGAACTTTAGCATTTTTGCTCACCGCCTCCCCCACAACACCAGCTCGGAGTAATGCAGCGTATTCAATTTCAGTGGCCTTAACTGTTTCACCTGCTTTGACGATTTTTCCAGTCCTGGAATCGATAAAATCGGCAATAACTCTGTATTGCAAGGCTATTCCCCCTTTCAGGTAGGGCGACGTTCAGCCGCCCCAATATTAAGGTGCTTTTGGTACATCAAGAATGACATACGGTGAAACGATTACGCCGTTCTCCAACTTGAGTGGTGCTGGAACCCAGGGCTTTCCGTCCACATTCCAGAAGCATTTGATCACTGTCTTATTACTGCGGAACAGCACATGCTCGGACGCGGCAACAAACGGACCAGAGCCGTCCTTGATCAGGTACTGGTTAAAGTCAATCAGGGACAAATCGCCTTTAATGCTTGGTGCCGGAACCTTGTCAGTGAACAGGATTGGATACCCAAGAAGCGTAGCCGGAATGCCGCGGCTAGCATCGCCAGGACCATAGATATATCGACCGTTTTCATCTGTCAATGTGGCAATCTGTGGAAGCAAGTATTGATTCGCAACGAATACTGGTTGCGAGTTTGCTGCCATATGCAATCGGGAAAGCATAGTTACAACATCCAGATATGATACTTTGCCAGCAGTCGCTCGATTGATTGCAATCACACCTGTGTTTTTGGCTGCCAGCACACCAGTCGGTTTGCCTAAACCATCTCCTGTCAGGAACGCAAGTTCTTCCGCTACCATCATTGCCTGACGAAGCAGGTTCGTAATGAATGCAGACCCTGCTGACCAGTTGCGGAGCAGTTTATCGGTCGCAACGGTTGTAGCAGCAACCTCTTGCGGCGTCAGTGTTACTTCGAGCAACTTGGCATCCGATTCCGGCTTTTCCTCCCCCTCCGCGATCCAAGTCACTTCGATGCCGCCAAGCGGACCATTCGTACCCTGGTTAAACGCAGGAATAGTAATTGCTGCATCAGGTGGATCCCCAGCAGGCAACACCTGAGCACGCGGACGAACGATGTTATTAGTGTAGTTCAACTGCAAGATGCGGCTTGTATCGTGTTGCTCTGGCACAGCGTAACCGCCATCAGCACCTACGCCCATTTGCCATTCATTGCGAAGTGGTCGCATACCAGCAACAAACGCTTCTGGTACCTTGTATCCGCCGCCCTGGTTTTGGTTAACCGGGATCTCTGCCAGACGACCACGGGGGTCTCCGAAGCGAACCGCGTTAATGAATTCGCCCAAGTTGGTAAAACCGCCATCATCCTTTTTGGGTGTTTGAACCGGGCCGCCTCCGAGGGCCGAAGCGGAAGGACGATACGGTTCACGTGCTGGTTGTCCCAGCTCATTATCGCGAGCAGCCACTTTCGCCTTACGTGATTCGGCTTCTTGTAGTTCGTTGATTTTTGCTGTCAGCTGGTCATACTCAGCATCCAATGCGTTGAATTGAGCCTCTTCTTCTGCTGTCAATTCACGCTTTTCAGTTTCGGCCTTGTTCAGAAGTGCTTTCATTGCGTCGTGCTTCGCAGCACGGGATTGCAGTAGTTCTTGCAGATTCACTCAGACCATCTCCTTGAGAGCTAATTTTTTTGCATAAAAAGAAACAGACCTTACAGCGGTCTGTCCTCGGGATGCCGATTTGTTTTTAACCAATTCATTTCGAAGTTTTGCGATAACCTCCGGGGGAAGTAATCCGCTTGCTGATGCAGCAAGACG
>DASQMM010000615.1:0-2988 GCA_035645495.1 Brevibacillus sp.
ATGCAGCCGCAAATCGAAAAAAGGCTGTTCCGTAATTTCAAATTTTTCAACGAACAGCCTTTCTGTGAGCTGGTTCAGGTGCTTTTCCATGAACTGGACATGGGACACGATCTGGTGCGGGTAAACGAATTCGAAAAATCCTTCCAGCGTCTGCGTGAAAAAATTGTCATGAACCTGACAGTGAAGGTGCTGCAGGTGCAGCAAGTAGCAAGGCCCCCTTTACCGACACCGACGCCGACGACGACGCCGACGCCGACGCCGACACCATGGCCATGCCTAGACGAAGAGTAACGCCCGTTAATGGCAAAAAGCCGTTCTGCTGATCTAGGCAGAACGGCTTTCTCCTATTATTTCTCGCGAATTATGCTTGTGGCTGCGCTTCCCAACGTCTTTGCTTTTCATAGCGCTCGCGATCGGATTTGTTCAGGTATTTTTTACGCAGACGAACGGATTGCGGTGTTACTTCGCACAGCTCGTCATCATTCAAGTATTCCAGTGCTTCCTCGAGCGTCAAGATGCGCGGAGTCTTCATCTTCACAGTCTCATCCTTGGTCGCAGAACGGACGTTGGTCGCATGCTTTTCCTTACATACGTTTACGGTCAGGTCGTTGTCGCGGTTGTGCTCGCCTACGATCATTCCTTCATAGACCTCTGTACCTGGATGAATGAACATGATGCCGCGATCCTCGACGGACATCAGGCCATACGTGGTCGCTGTTCCGGTCTCATGGGAGATCAATACACCTGCGTGACGGCCGCCAACTGCTCCTTGTACCAATGGACGATAGCTGTCGAACGAATGGTTCATGATCCCGTAACCGCGGGTAATCGTCAGGAACTCTGTGCTGTACCCAATCAGGCCGCGAGATGGAATGATGAATTCGAGACGCACCTGGCCAAATCCATTGTTGACCATGTTGACCATCTCGGCCTTGCGGTAACCCAAAGTCTCCATCACAGCACCTGTGTACTCTTCTGGGACGTCGATTACCAGCATCTCGGCAGGCTCCATTTTTTGACCGTCAATCATACGGATGATGACCTCTGGCTTGGATACGGCCAATTCAAAGCCCTCGCGACGCATATTCTCCACCAGAATAGACAGATGCAATTCGCCGCGTCCAGATACGATGAACGCATCTGGAGAATCTGTTTCCTCCACACGAAGAGATACATCCGTCTCCAGCTCCGCCATCAGGCGATCGCGCAGCTTGCGAGAAGTAACGTGCTTCCCTTCCCGCCCGGCAAATGGACTGTTATTGACCAAAAACGTCATTTGCAGGGTCGGCTCATCAATTTTCAGCAATGGCAAAGCGTCCGGATGGTCGATATGGCAGACAGTTTCGCCCACGTTGATGTCATCGATACCTGCAATGGCAACGATGTCACCAGCTTTGGCTGTCTTTTGCTCTACGCGTTGCAGACCGGAGAAGCCGAACAGCTTTTGAATCCGTACTTTACTTACAGACCCGTCGCGCTTGGTAACGGAAACCATTTCATTCACGTTCATGGTCCCACGATAGATGCGACCGATCCCGATGCGACCCAAAAAGTCGTTATAGTCCAGCATCGTTACCTGCATTTGCAGCGGAGCTGTTTCGTCCGCATCAGGTGCCGGCATATGCTCAATGATGGCGTCAAAGAGCGGACGCAGGTCGCCTTCTAGTTTATCCGGTTCCAGACCTGCAATTCCTTGCAGACCGGATGCGTAGACAATCGGGAACTCCAGTTGTTCCTCTGTCGCATCCAAGTCGATAAACAGGTCGTACACTTCATTGATGACTTCTTGCGGACGCGCGTTGTCACGGTCCACCTTGTTTACTACCACGATTGGAGTCACGTTTGCTTCCAATGCCTTTTTCAGCACAAAACGGGTTTGCGGCATACAGCCTTCAAAGGCATCGACGATCAACAGAACGCCATCCACCATGCTCATGATCCGCTCTACTTCACCGCCGAAGTCTGCGTGACCCGGTGTGTCCAAAATGTTGATGGTGAAGTCTTTATATTTGACGGAAGTGGTCTTCGCCAAAATGGTGATCCCGCGTTCCCGTTCCAAGTCATTCGAGTCCATCATTCTCTCTTCTACGTGCTGGTTACTGCGGAACGTACCTGATTGAATCAAGAGCTTGTCGACCAGTGTTGTTTTCCCGTGGTCAACGTGGGCAATAATGGCGATGTTGCGTGTGTCAAGACGCTTCATGTGTACCTCCTCTATTTTGCATACCTTTCATATTAACAGTTCGTGAAACTTGGCACAATGGGTAGTTTTAACGGCTCATCCAGCTGAGTAAAGGGACTACATCTTGCCATACTAAGCTTGAGGTGATCCCTTTGAACAAGAACTGGCCCATAGCCATTAGCAGTTTTCTCCTGGCTTCATCCCTTTTCGGTTGCAGTGCGCCGGGCGGCCAAACCGGACAGGGGTCGCAAAACGGAGCCAAGACGCAAAACGTACAGGATCCGTATACAGCCAATCGTTTTGGCAGCATTGCCCACGATTATCAATCCACAGTCCGAGATACAAACGAAAAGAACTACCGCAGAGGCTTCACATCCAATGGCTTCAATCAAAACCAGGCAGAGCTTTTGTCCAGGGCGGCCAATGATGTGCCCGGTGTCATCCGCACAAGTGCAGTTGTCCACGGCACCGATGCCATTGTCGGGATTGTCACGCGTGACAACCTCGCCCAGCCACAGATCAGAGTCATCGAGCAGCAGGTACATTCTGCAGCAAGGGCTACCACACCCGGCCTGCGTATCCACGTAACAGCCGATCCTGACATGTTTGCCCGTCTGCGCGCGATGAACGCAGCCATCTATCGGGAAGCCACTCATCGGGTGAGCGACGCTCCCGTACATCCACTTGCTGGTCAGAGCTCGCTCGTACGCAATTTCTCCGTCATGCTCAACGATCTTAGCACGGGTCCTAAGATGAGCCGAGAGTAAACTCCCCGCAACAGGAGGTTTTGACGTAAAAGAGGTGCG
>DASQMM010000616.1:0-2017 GCA_035645495.1 Brevibacillus sp.
AGCTTTTACTTCTTCAAATTTTGCACGCGCCTCTTGACCGGACAAGCCCGTCAACGTAGCGGCGAATTTGCATCCAATCGAGCGAGCTGCCAGGAAGTCAGCAAGGGAGTCCCCTACGATCAACACTTCTTCTCCATTCGAAATCGGAAGCGAGAATTTGACTGCTTCGCTGTTTGGTGTGTCGAGACCCAGCATCCCTTTCACATAGGAGATAGGATGGGGCTTGGACATCGGTGCGAGCGCCGGGAATTCTTCCTCTACTTCCAATACATGCGAAGCAGTTACGACGCGATTCGGATCAAACCACTCCAGAATGCCCATTTCACGCAACGGCACATGCGTCTCAATGGTCGGACGACCCGTTCCAATTCCCAGTGTATACCCTTTTTCCTTCAGGGTTTTGAACAATTCGATCATCTCGACAGGCGGGACAATCGGAATTTCATCCGTGAGAAAACCTGTTTTGCCAGGCTGCTTGGTAGCGCGGCCAATCGAATCTGCTACGCGGTCATCCCCGAGGTACCACTCCTGGAATGTCTCCTGGCAAAGCTGCCACAGCTCACTGCTGCGCGAGAACATCTGTGTCTGAACACCGCAGCGCTCCAATGCGATCTGATTCAGATAGACGAGCATTTCTGCCTTTTGTGCAGAGCCTTTGGCAAAATCAGCCGTAAACGCCGCGTAATCAACCGAAAAATCAGCAGCATGCGTCTTCGCCCATTCTCTGAGCTGTTCGACTTGCTCTCGGCCGATCTGGTTGGCAAGCAGGTTGACTGCATCCGAACTAAGCTTGGGCTTCAGTGCTTCCACCAGACGAATCAATTGGTAGGAAAAGGTCAGGAATACCATGTCCCAGTTGGAATTAATTCCGCGAGACTTGATAAAGTTCAACACTTCATCCTTTGCGAATACCTGATCACGTACGGTACGGATTTGCGGCTCCGCTGGCGATGGTGTAAAAGCATCCCCTTTTAACCCCAGATATTGCGGGCTGTACAGCATTTCCCAGACAGTCAGTGCGGAAGCATCAAAATACCGCTCTTCACTCAGCATTACCCCTTCTACGTCGAACAAGATCGTTTTTATCATTTTCTCCCTACACTCCTAGTTGGTTATTGTATCTACCAAGATCGAAATGGTAAATGTCGTTCCTTCTCCCAGCTTGCTTTGTACACTAATCGTACCGCCGTGCGCATCGATGATGTTCTTGGCAATCGCAAGTCCCAATCCGGTTCCACCTGCACGGCCACGTGTACGCGCTTTGTCAGCCTTGTAGAAGCGCTCGAACACAAACGGCAGATCTTCCTGAGGAATCCCGCTGCCCGTATCGCTGATCTCCAGCCACAAAACCTTTTCCCCGCGTGCACGAATCATCACGCTTCCATGACTTGGCGTATGACGCAGCGCATTGTCGATCAGGTTGGTCAGGACCTGTTCCATGCGATCCGGATCGAAGTCGGCATATTGATGCGGCGTCGTGACCTCAAGCGAGAGGGAGATGTCCTGTTCGCGAGCCAGGTTGTTGAATTTGCGATGAATTCGCTCCAGATAAGGACGAAGCTCGATCCTTTCCTTGAACAGCTCCACATGTCCAGCCTCCATGCGCGCCAGACTGAGCAGTTCATTGACGAGCTTGGTCATGCGGACGGATTCGTCGTAAATGATTTGCGCCAGCTCCTTGTGCTCCTCAGGGGTTGCCACCATGTCATCGACGATCGCCTCACTATATCCTTGCAGCATCGACAAAGGCGTCCGCAGTTCGTGAGAGACATTGGCTACGAAATCATTGCGCATCTTGTCCAATTTTCGTTCACGAGTCATATCGCGTATCACTGCAACCGCACCGCGAATTTGTTCCTTATCCATTAACGGGACCATGACCAGCGACCAGATGCGTCCTTGCACCGGGATATCCTCCGCCACCTCGTAGCCGCCGCGAACCACTTGCTGGTAATAACCATACAGCGGGAACGGCTCGTCCGGATGCTCATACCTCCAGTCGCGCAGGAAATGCTCA
>DASQMM010000617.1:0-45641 GCA_035645495.1 Brevibacillus sp.
CTGTGAAGGAAACTGGAGCATGACCTCCTTTATCGAAGACGAAATCGTCCGCATCCGTCAAACGGTAGGGAACAAGCAGGTATTGTGCGCACTGAGCGGCGGTGTAGATTCCTCGGTTGTAGCTGCGCTGATTCACAAAGCGATTGGCGATCAGCTCACCTGCATGTTCGTCGATCACGGTCTTCTGCGCAAAGGGGAAGCCGAAAGCGTCATGGAAACATTTGGCGAAAAGTTTTCCATGAAAGTAATCAAAATCGATGCTCGTGAACGCTTCCTGAACAAGCTGAAAGGCGTCAGCGACCCAGAGCAAAAACGAAAAATTATCGGAAACGAGTTCATTTACGTATTTGATGAAGAAGCGGCGAAATTAACCGATATGGATTTTCTGGCACAGGGCACACTATATACCGATATCGTGGAGAGCGGAACAGCGACTGCTCACACCATCAAATCTCACCATAACGTAGGCGGCCTGCCGGAAGATATGAAATTCGAGCTGATCGAGCCGTTGAAAACCTTGTTCAAGGACGAGGTTCGCAAGCTGGGTTCGGAATTGGGCTTGCCAGACGAAATCGTATGGCGCCAGCCGTTCCCGGGACCAGGCTTGGGCATTCGCGTTTTGGGCGAAGTGACAGAAGAGAAGCTGCACATCGTTCGGGAATCTGATGCGATTCTGCGCGAAGAGATTGCCAAGGCAGGTCTGGACCGCGACATTTGGCAGTATTTCACGGCATTGCCGAATATGAGTACAGTCGGCGTTATGGGAGATGTTCGTACGTATTCGTATACCGTGGGGATTCGGGCTGTGACATCCATCGATGGAATGACGGCTGACTGGGCACGTATTCCGTGGGATGTTCTCGAAAAAATTTCCACACGTATCGTCAATGAAGTCGATCATGTAAACCGCATCGTCTACGATGTAACTTCCAAACCGCCAGCCACCATTGAGTGGGAATAAACTCGTCGCGTACCACCCAGTGGGGGCAAAAGACGAAAAGTAAACAAAGCTGCGGGATCTAATTTGTAAAACCGGATGATTATTCACGACAGAATAATAACGTTCGTATTTTTCGTTGACAGCACAAAATCTACCTGATACACTGTTCGATGTACACAGGTAAATAAGAAAGTTCGTATATTCCTGAGGATATGGCTTAGGAGTTTCTACCAGGTCGCCGTTAACGACCAGACTACGAACAAAATGTCGACGGGATGGGTTTTTGTTATTATTTTTTCGTGATTGGTCCCGCATCGTTTTGTTTGCAGTCGAGGCGTTAATTCATGCGTCTCGACTTTTTTGTTTACCGCCAATCTACAAAACTCTGGGGGGACACTTCGGTGCGCAAGTATTTCGAGTTTGACAAACTAGGCACCAATTACCGCCGCGAGATTATCGCGGGTATCACTACCTTTTTAGCGATGGCTTACATTCTGGCAGTAAACCCGTACGTTCTCAGCGGTGCGGATTTGCCGCCTGAACTGAAGGCGAATTATCCGGAGTTCGACGCCGTATTCACAGCAACCGCATTGGCTGCGGCGATCGGTACCTTGCTGATGGCATTCATCGGTCGTCTGCCGATCGGACAAGCACCGGGGATGGGCTTGAATGCGTTTTTCACGTATACGGTCGTATTGACCATGCAAATTCCTTGGCAACAAGCACTGGCAGGCGTTTTCCTTTCTTGTACGATTTTCCTGATCTTGTCGCTGACAGGGGTTCGTGAAGCGATCATCAATGCGATTCCGCAAAGCTTGAAATTTGCGGTATCTGCCGGGATCGGTCTGTTTATCGCCTTTATCGGCTTGAAAAATGCAGGAATCGTTGTAGCAAATGAAGCTACCTTCGTCGCTTTGGGTCATCTCACCTGGTTCCATGAAAACATGACTCCTGAACAGGTGCTGTCGGCGAAGAATGCCGTGCTTGCTATTTTTGGATTGATCGTGACCGTGATTTTGATGACACGCAAGGTAAATGCGGCAATCTTCATCGGTATGTTAATCACTTCCGTTGCAGGGATGATTGTTGGTTTGGTCGATGTGCCAACGAAAGTATTTGCTGCTCCGCCAAGTCTGGCTCCCACGTTTGGTGCAGCTTTTCAATACCTGGGTGATGCCTCTTCCCTGTTCACGGTAAACATGCTGATTGTTGTTTTGACCTTTTTGTTCGTAGACTTTTTTGATGCAACAGGTACACTCTTGGGCGTAGCGAACCAAGCTGGTCTGCTCAAAGACGGCAAGCTGCCTCGCTCTGGACGCGCGTTTTCTTCTGACGCCATCGCAGGCATGGCTGGTGCCGTGCTGGGAACCTCCACGACGACAGCTTACATCGAGTCTACTGCGGGTGTGGCTGCGGGCGGCCGTTCCGGTTTTACCGCTGTTGTAACAGGCTTGCTGTTCATTTTGGCCCTGTTCTTCTATCCGCTGATGTCTGTCGTTACTTCGGCTGTTACCGCGCCTGCCTTGATCATTGTAGGTGTACTGATGGCATCCAGCATCGTAAAGATCGCCTGGGATGATATGGAGGAAGCATTCCCTGCCTTCTTGACCATCCTGATGATGCCACTCACGTACAGCATCGCGACTGGTCTGGCTTCCGGCTTCATCGTCTACCCTGTTCTGAAAGTGATGAAAGGCAAGGCGCGCGAGGTTCATCCCGCGATGTACGTCCTGTTCTTCGTCTTCCTGGCGTACTTCATCTGGTTGCGGGAATAGACTTCATACTACCAAAGGCTTCTCTCTATCATTGGAGGGGAGCTTTTTTATGGGGATAAAATGAAAAGAATCAGGCATAGACTGGATACAAGGAAGACAAGCAGATGAAAGCAGGGGATCGCGATGGGGATAAAAAGGGGGGCCTTGGCTCTCTTCTTGATAGTGGGCATCGCTTTGGGTGTCTATCATGGGGCAGAAGCTTGGAAAGCTCCAGTCGCTGTAGAAGGGGAGCAGATAGCGCTATCCGAGCCGAAACATGAGACAAGCTACTTTGCCGATTTGCAAATCGATCCTGCCGCGCACCGTGTGACAGGCACCCTGACCGTCCGTTTTCAGCCACAAGATGACCGGGCGTATTTTCATCTGTATCCCAACGTCTTTCAATCCCAAGCGGATATGGGGGACCCGAACTGGGAGAGAATCCTGGGAAAGCAAAGGGAGCCTGGCGGAATGGAAATCAAGCAGGTGCGGGTAAACGGAAAAGAAGTCCCTGTGCAGGTGGAGGGCAAGGTGAATACACTTTTGCACGTTCCCATTCCGACAGAGAAAAGCGCCAGGCTACCTCATGCGGAGGTGGAAATGCGCTTTGAGCTGCAGGTTCCCTATAATAAAGGAAGATTGTCGTATAACGATCACGCCATGTGGCTAGGCAACTGGCTCCCGATTCTGGCCGTAAAGGAGAAGGACGGTTGGCGGCTCGATCCCTATGCGTCCATCGGAGATCCTTTTTACAGCCAAATAGCCAACTATCATCTGCGGGTCATGCTGGAGGAAAAATATCAGCTTGCGACCAGCGGTGTCGAGAGCGTGGCGGTGGTGACACAGTCCCGACCGCAGCGGGTAACCACCTATGAAATCGATGCCTGGAATGTTCGGGACCTCGCCATGGTCGTGATGGATGAGAGTTACCGCAAAACGTCTGGCCAGGTCGGAGATACCGTGGTGCATACCTGGTCGCAGGAGGGTGACGATGCAGGTATGGTAGAACGCCTGCACGAGGTGGCGCAAGAATCGCTGCGGTACTTCAGCGAGCAATTTGGAACCTATCCGTACAAGGAGTACGATGTGGTAAAGACAGGCGGGTTTTTTGGCGGAATGGAGTATCCGGGCATCGTTTTTGTCCAGGAGGATCTGTTCGAGCGTTATGATCCGAGTGGCGAAGCAGTGGTGGCCCATGAGACGGCCCATCAGTGGTTTTACGCTTTGGTCGGGAATGACGAGGTGCGCGAGGCATGGCTGGACGAGAGCCTGAGCGATTATGCCACGATGGCCTACCTGACTGCAGCCAAACGGCCCAGTGCCAGCTTTTATATCCAGATGCGCAAGGCCGGGTCACAAGAGTCGCGTTCCTATGCGGGGAGGGGACTGACGGTCTGGCAGAGTGTCGAACAGTTCCCAGACTGGAACAGCTATGTGAATCTGGTATACGGTAGGGGTTCCACGATGCTTTGGGAGCTTCGCGAAGCCTGGGGTGAGGAAAGGATTCACACTCTGTTACGCCAGTACGTCAAGGAGCATCAATACGGTCTGGCTACGGGGGAGAGGTTTGTGTCGATGCTGAGCCAGGAAGCCGGGACTGACGCTTCGCCGTTCATTGATTATTGGCTGCATCTGAAACAGGAGAAGCAAGTAGAGGCGGCTGCCTGGTTGGAAAAGAGTAAACACGAATGATAGAGCAATTACTACCATGAATGTTCGGAATTGAGGTTGACAGGCTTCCATTCTTCCTGCTAAACTGAAGAAGTCGAAAGCAAACAAGTACGTATAACCCAGGCGATAAGTACGGCACAGACGCCGTTAGTCGGTTGGGTTTTCTTCTGATGATAGGACAAGGGGCGATCGATCATGACCAAAGCATGGGTAGGCGTCATCATGGGAAGTACATCAGACTGGGAGACGATGAAGGAAGCATGCGCTATACTGGATGAGTTGCAGGTTCCCTATGAAAAGAAGGTAGTATCTGCACATCGCACACCAGACCTGATGTTCGACTATGCGCAAACGGCAAAAAGTCGTGGACTGGAGGTCATCATTGCAGGAGCTGGCGGAGCAGCACATCTGCCCGGCATGGTTGCTTCCAAGACGGAGCTGCCTGTGATTGGAGTGCCCGTCAAATCCTCCAATCTGAACGGACTGGACTCTCTTCTCTCTATCGTGCAGATGCCGGGGGGTGTCCCGGTGGCGACTGTAGCCATCGGCAAGGCTGGCGCGATCAATGCGGGACTTCTCGCTGCTCAAATTCTCGGGATCAAATACCCGGAGGTTCAACAACGTTTTATGGATAGACGGGATGCCGTACGTCGTAAAGTGCTGGAGGACAGTGAACTGGGATGAGACACACACAAAGCAAGCAAATCAAACCGGGAGCTACGATTGGCATACTTGGCGGCGGTCAACTGGGAAGGATGATTGCGCTCGCAGGACGAGCCATGGGCTACCGCTTTATCACCATGGACCCGACGCCGGATGCGCCATGCGGACAGACGGCAGACGAGCAAATCGTCGCTCGTTACGATGATGTAGAGGCGGCGATGAGACTGGCTGCCGCAAGCGATGTCATTTCATATGAATTCGAAAATGTAGATGCACAGGTGGCAGAGGTGCTGGAGAGCAAGTCCTATGTGCCGCAGGGTAGCCGGTTGCTTCGCATTACACAGAACCGGATCCGTGAAAAAACGGCCATTCAGGAGATGGGGATACCCGTCGCACCTTTTCGTGTAGTAGCCAATCTGGCTGATTTGCAGCAAGCTGTGCGCGAGCTGGGGCTTCCAGCCGTCATGAAAACGGCGACCGGGGGTTATGACGGCAAGGGTCAGTGGGTATTGAAGCGCGAAGAGGAGCTTGCGGAAGCATATGAAACACTGGCAAAAGCGGGAACCGAACTGATCGTCGAGCAATTTGTCCCTTTCGAGCTTGAACTGTCCGTCATTGCAGCACGCAATCCGGATGGAGATCTGGCTGTTTTTCCGACGGCTGAAAACGTTCACCAGGACAATATCCTTCATTTGTCGATTGTGCCTGCACGGGTATCCGCAGAAATCAGGGAGCGGGCGGAGCGCATCGCTTTGACAATCGTCGAGAAGCTGGATGTAGTTGGGCTGCTCGCCATCGAGATGTTCCTTACCCGTGATGGACAGCTGTACGTCAATGAATTGGCTCCACGTCCGCATAATTCTGGTCATTATACGATGGAAGCCTGTGCGACTTCACAATTCGAACAGCATGTACGGGCCGTCTGCAACCTGCCGCTGGGTTCGACGGAGTTGCTTACGCCCGTCGTGATGGTTAATATTTTGGGTGAGCATCTGCAGCCCGTCCTGGATCGGATCGATGCTTTGCCAAGGAGTGCCAAGCTCCATCTCTACGGCAAGGCAGAAAGCAAGGAAAAGCGGAAAATGGGCCATCTCAACGTACTGGCCCCTACGGTAGAAGAAGCGCTCAGCTTGATCGAGAAGCTGGAAATCTGGAGTACAAAAACGGAGGTACAATCATGATCGAACGTTATTCGCGCCCGGAAATGCGTGCCATCTGGACAGAGGAAAACAAGTTTCAGGCCTGGCTGAAAGTAGAGATTCTCGCGTGTGAAGCATGGTCCAAGCTGGGCGTTATCCCGGAGGAAGACGTCAAAAAGCTGTGGGAGCATGCGAGCTTCAACATTGACCGGATCTATGAAATCGAGCAGGAGACGCGCCATGACGTGGTTGCTTTTACCCGTGCAGTATCGGAGACGCCAGCGCTGGGCGAGGAGAAAAAGTGGGTGCATTACGGGCTGACGTCCACAGACGTTGTCGACACCGCGCTCTCTTACCTGCTGCTGCAAGCCAATGAAATCCTGGAAAAGGACATCGAGGACTTCATCGCGATCCTGGCTGACAAAGCGAGTGAGCACAAAGATACGGTCTGCATGGGCAGAACACATGGCGTGCATGCGGAGCCGACTACCTTCGGCCTGAAGCTGGCCCTCTGGCATGAAGAAATGAAGCGCAACCTCGCCCGTTTCCGCGCCGCCAAGAAAGAAGTAGCCTACGGCAAAATCTCCGGTGCGGTGGGAACCTACGCCAACATCGATCCGTTTGTAGAAGAGTATGTATGTGAAAAGCTGGGCCTGTCCGCAGCGCCGATCTCCACTCAGACGTTGCAGCGTGACCGCCATGCGGAGTATATGGCGACACTGGCGCTGATCGCGACATCCTTGGAGAAATTCGCGACAGAGATTCGCGGTCTGCAAAAAAGCGAATTGCGCGAGGTCGAAGAGGCATTTGCCAAGGGACAAAAAGGCTCCTCGGCCATGCCGCACAAGCGCAACCCGATCGGCAGCGAAAATATCTGCGGTCTGTCCCGCGTCATCCGTGGGCACATGCTGTCCGCTTACGAGAACGTTCCGTTGTGGCATGAACGCGACATCTCCCACTCTTCTGTCGAGCGCGTGATTCTGCCTGACGCGACACAGCTTCTCAACTACATGCTGCGCCGCTTCATGAACATCGTGAAGAACCTGACGGTGTTCCCGGAAAATATGAAGCGCAACATGGATCGCACCTTTGGCCTGATCTACTCGCAGCAGGTCATGCTGAAGCTGATCGAAAAAGGCCTGACCCGCGAGCAGGCTTACGACATCGTCCAGCCGCGCGCGATGCAGGCATGGGAAGAGCAACGCTCCTTCCGTGCGATTGTGGAGGAGGATGCGACAGTGGCTTCCACACTGACCAAGGAAGAGCTGGATTCCTGCTTTGACTACCGTTATCACCTCAAGCATGTGGATACGATTTTTCAGCGGCTTGGGTTGCTGTAATATTGGTGGTGTACCGGCATTAGTGGAGCGGAGGATAAAGGGAAAAACACTCCAGGCGGGTTGGGATCTTTGCTGAGGGTTGGCCAGGGCCGGCTCCACTCCAAAGGCGGAACCGCGGCCAAAAGCAGCCGATTCCAGGAAGTGAATCAGGGTTGGCCGCTGAAACCGTGTTCCGCCTTTTCCGTTCCGCCTGGGTCAAGATCCCAAATGCCTTCCGTTGTTTTTCCCTTTTTCCTCGACCAGCTTTCCTGGTCTCCCTCCACCTTCAAAACGAATCAATTTCTATCTGTGGACAAGACGCCCCCAATTCCGTTGGGGGCGTTTTGCTATTTATCGCATTGATTGATATCCTCCCGATCGCCCTCCGTCAATTGTCTTGTAAGTTCTTCACGCGTCTTTCATGTTGCCTGAGTCCAGGTTGTGCCCTGGATTGAACAAAAAAACTCTGATATGATTTTTTTGAAGAATTCATGGATGAAAGGAGAGTTAAATGAAAAGTAAAATTTCGGTATTGATCAGTATTATACTCTCGGTATTGGTTTCTTCTATGGATGCTACAATTATGAATACAACAATGCCAGTTATAGCAGAAAGCTTGGGTGGTTTTGATCTATTTGCTTGGGTATTTTCATCTTATATGATTGCCTCCACCGTATCGGCTCTGATAGTTGGACGGTTGTCGGACGTGTTTGGTCGAAAAAAGATATTCGGATTTGGTATTGTATGGTTTCTCATCACATCTTGCTTGTGTGGATTATCGCAAACGATGGAACAACTCGTTGTTTTCCGGGCTTTACAGGGGGTTGGCGGTGGATTCCTTTTATCGCTCCCTGCAATTGTTACAGGTGACTTGTTTTCAGTCGAACAACGAGGAAAAGTCCAGGCGCTTGGAACCGGAATGTGGGGATTATCAGCCGTATTAGCTCCACTGTTAGGTGCATTCTTTGTTGAGTATATGACGTGGAGATGGATTTTTTATGTGAACATTCCTATTTGTATTATTGCTCTTATAACTTTGCTCCCATACCGGGAAAATCATGTTCGAAAAAAAGTGAGTGTCGATTATATCGGAGCGCTACTGTTATCAGTAGGCGTGAGTGTTTTACTGTTAGTCACGGTCGTCGATTCCGGACAAATCATATACGGCTTGATTGGAGCATTGGTGATCGTTGGATTTTATTTTTATGAAAGAAAACAGACCTCGCCTCTCATTCCCTTCTTCTTGTTTCGTGACCACACTCTTCGATGGATGAATATAAATGGTTTTCTCAGCTGGGTGGCCTTATTTGGAACAGCCAGTTACATTCCCTTATTTCTACAAAAAATAGCCCATCTGTCTGTTATTACAAGTGGGTTAGCATTACTTGGTACAGCGGTTGGTTGGATAACAACATCTACACTTTCTGGTAAATGGATATTAAAATACGGCTATCGTCCATTGTTTATCATCGGAAATCTGTTTTTGACTTTTTCTGGGATTCTATTTTTCTTGATGCAAAGAGAATACGGGTTTGTGTATGTTTTTTTTGCTTTGTTTATCCAAGGTCTTGGTTTTGGTTTGTTATCGACGATCAGTGTGATTGGAGCACAGCAACTTGTTCCAGTTGGTGAAAAAGGTATTTCTACGTCGTTTGCACTGTTCATCCGTAATATTGGGGGTGCCGCCGGAGTGACCATCATGGGGGCTATTCTTGATAAATCGGCGAATTTTATGAATGGTATTCATGAATTGTTCTTGTATGGATTAGTCGGAAGTGTCATAGCTCTGTTAACCGCCTTCTTCATAAAAGAACGTCAACAGTCAATGTGAAATCAGGCATCCCGCGAGCAGGCTTACGAAATCGTCCAGCCGCGCGCAATGCAAGCATGGGAAGAGCAACGCTCCTTCCGAGCGATTGTGGAGGAGGATGCGACAGTGGCTTCCACACTGACCAAGGAAGAGCTGGATTCCTGCTTTGACTACCGTTATCATCTCAAGCATGTGGATACGATTTTTCAACGGCTTGGGTTGCTGTAATATTGGTGGTCCACCGGCTTTAGTGGAGAGGAGGAAAAAGGGAAAAACACTCCAGGCGGGTTGGGAACTTGCTGAGGGTTGGCCAAGGTCGGCTCCACTCCAAAGGCGGAACCGCGGCCAAAAGCAGCCGTTTCTAGGAAGTGAATCAGGGTTGGCCGCTAAAACCGTATTCCGCCTTTTCCGTTGCGCCTGGGTCAAGATCCCAAATGCCTTCCGTTCTTTTTCCCTTTTTCCTCGACCAGCTTTGCCTGGTTTTCCTTTAACTTCAAGACTTATCAATTTCTATCTGTGGACAAGACGCCCCCGATTCCGTTGGGGGTGTTTTGTTATTTAAAAACCGAACTGCCACAAACTGGGAGAGGGTGTAAGTAGAGTGAATACAAATGCAGATTTGTAGACGAAACTGCGTGGACGAATCCGATCGCCAACGGCAAATGGTCAAGGTGTGATGAAATTGAGGTAAGTTGGTTTGTTCAACTTTAGTCAACCATCGAAGGTGTCTTTTAATCGCGAAACTGCCGATGTTTCTCCAGTCTCAAGAAAATCATTGACTAAAACCTTGAGTGGATGTATTATGACCTTGTAAATGAATATTCCTCTAAAGGGGAGTAGCTGGTACAGCAAAGTCGTCATTTCAGGTTTATACCTCGGCTTTGTTGGCAACATTATGTTGTTAGCGAGACCTTTACCATACGGATTTGGTAAAGGTTAATGATATTTCAATGACCTTTACCTGATGAACAGGGTGAAGGTCATTTTTATTTTTGAATGAAAGTTGGTGAACGAAGACTGTCTGAGGATTCTCTATCAAATGAAAAAAGGAGTGGAGCATATGAAGAAGGTAATGCTAATCGTTGTTCTTCTATCAGCATTCATGTTAAGTGCATGTTCTCTTTCAGAGGAAGTCAATCATTCACTGGAGTATGCAAAGGAAGTCAAGGAACAGGTAGATATGCTGAGTAAATTTGCGGAAGAGGCGCCGCAAATGTTCAAAGATGCAGCTGTTAGTCCAGAGTCCATGAAAGAGCTGGAGAGTCAATTGAACGATTTAAAAACTAACATATCTGAATTCAATAATACCGAAGTCCCTGCTATTGCTGAAAGCATCCATGAACAATTGGTAATGAAAAACCAAACTCTGCTGGATGAAATAAATGCTTTGGTGGATAACGGGAATATCGTTTTGGATAATATCGAGAATACGCAAATTTTAAAAACCATAAACGATGTTATCAGTCTGTTAAATCGAATTGAAAATTTAGGTTTGTAAAATAAAATGTGAACCAACCCTTTTCCGGTTAGCGCGGCTCCTTTCTTTTTTCCTTTTCCGTTTTGTGGAATCGACAATTAGTGGAATGGAGAATTGACCAATGAAAGAAATAACTTCTTTTTCGACAATGCTCAAAAATCTTTCGATTCCATCCAATGGCATTACCTTGGAAAAATTTCTTCATGAATTAGGACAACGCGGGATTCTAGTTGGACTCGCTTTCCTAACCGTCCCTTTTTTGTTTGGGGTGTCCATTCCAGGAACTAGCACACCCTTTGGTATTCTAATTGCGCTTGTCTCATGGCAGCTCCTTCTTCAGCGGCCTGTCTCGATTCCAAGAAGGTTTGGGAACATTCAATTGGCCCCAACTGCAATCGAGAAAGTGAAGAAAAAAAGCCTTCCTTGGATTATTAGGATGGAAGGAAAAATAAAGCCGCGTTGGGAATTCTGCTTTAAATCATCCTTCCTTCGTCAATGTCATATAGGAATCATGATGATTAGTGGTGTATTATTAACAGCTCCGATCCCAGTGCCACTAACCAATTCGTTCCCCGCATATGCGGTCCTTTTTTTAAGCCTTGGAACTTTGGAACGGGACGGTTTGCTCGTGTTCGCAGGTCATACGTTTTTTGTTATCAGTATTCTCTACTTTGGTCTCATTGGATGGGTCGGAACAGAGGGGATAACAACGCTCTGGGCATCTATATTTTAGCGTGAAAGATTGAATCCCTTTCATCTCGGTTAGGGAGACAGGTGCCTGTCATTTCCCATGACTTGCTTGATGAAATAGAACAGCAAAACGCCCCCAATCTAAGTAATCGGGAGCGTCCTCGTTTTTCATCTAAATTTACAGCAACCCAAGCCATTGGAAAATCACCCGTATCCTTTTAGTTGGTGGTCCACCGGCTTTAGTGGAGCGAAGGAAAAAGGGAAAAACACTCCAGGCAGGTTGGGATCTTTGCTGAGGGTTGGCCAAGGTCGGCTCCACTCCAAAGGCGGAACCGCGGCCAAAAGCAGTCGTTTCTAGGAAATGAATCAGGGTTGGCCGCTAAAAGCGTATTACGCCTTTTCTGTTCCGCCTGGGTCAAGATCCCAAATGCCTTCCGTTGTTTTTCCCTTTTTCCTCGACCAGCTTTGCGTGGTTTTCCTTTAACTTCAAGACTTATCAATTTCTATCTGTGGACAAGACGCACCCGATTCCGTTGGGGGCATTTTGCCATTTTATCGCATCAAACCAGCTATGAAGAATGGAGAAAGCCACCCTCTTAGCGCATGCCGCAGTGACAAGTCAAACAGCGATGATTCGGGAGAGTACCATATAATATGTCTTGAGAGTTCTTCACGTGCTTTCTGAGAAATGGTTTTGAATTTCAAGGAAACGATCCTTACAAGGGAACAGCTAGTACTAGAGCTTTTCGAGATGCCAGTGGTCGCCCTACACCGAGATGTGACAGTAAACGGTGCATCGCACTGCCCTCATTCCGGAACCCCCTATTCGCTGGCATACATCATCAAAGAATTTATTGAACACGACAGTCTTCACAAACAGCAAATCGTGGAGTTCTTGGGTGAATCAACATCCACACCAAAGTAACACCCAAACCGTAAACTTACGCCCGTCAAAAAGATTCCTTACAAAAGTGTAAGGTTCCTGAAAGTTAACTCGATGGTTCCCTCACCCATTCTCTTTTAGAATGAAGTCAAGAATGAGGAAACAGGAGATCGAGGGTGAAAACCATGAATGCTATGAGTACAGCAAGAGCATATCCACAATTAGATCATCAGCAAATCTACGAAGAGTACGCTGAAAAAATACATCGATATTTTCGTTACCGGGTGAAAAACGTATGGGACGTGGAGGACTTGACCACGACCGTTTTTATCAAAGTCTATTCCAAGCTGGAGCAGTATGATCGCCGTCATCCATTTGGCGCCTGGATTTTTCGGATTGCACACAACACATTGATCGATTACTTGCGCAAGAAGCGGGAGTGCCCGGTGGATCAGGAGATGTTCAGCTCCATCAAAGCGACGGATGAAGACGAACTGCCGGAAGCAAGTCTGCTGACCCAGGAGACGACAGAAGGTCTCTGGAAGCAGGTACATAACCTGACAGTGGACCAGCGCAACGTCATCAGCCTGCGGTATCTGGCTGACCTGCGGATGAATGAGATCGCAGAGATTCTTGGCAAGTCGGAGGCATCTGTAAAAATATTGCACTTCCGTGGCATTCGGAAGCTGCAGCAAATCATGAAAGCAGAAGCGTAGGATGGAGGATGCTCCATCCTATTTGATTTCTCCGAGACTTGGGACAGGTTGGCGTCAACCGGGATTCGCAGTATCATTAAGGGATGAGGTTAGTTGAGGGGAGAGAAGTCGCTGTCATGTCAACGATCATGATTGTAGAAGATGATCCGAAAATCAATCAGCTGCTGCAAAGTCAATTGGAGAAGTACGGCTATCACATCGTGAACATCGAACAATTCGATCGCGTTATGGAACTATTTACTGCGGAACGGCCCGACCTGGTCCTGCTGGATGTCAACCTGCCCAAATTCGACGGATTCTACTGGTGCAGGCAGATGCGTCAGGTCTCCAACTGCCCGATCCTGTTCATCTCTGCTCGGGAAAGCAAAATGGATCAGGTGATGGCTTTGGAGAATGGAGCCGATGACTATATCACCAAACCGTTTGACTATGATGTGGTTCTGGCAAAGATTCGCAGCCAATTGCGCCGCGCTTATGGGATGTACGCGCCGCAGGAAGGAGAGCGGACGGTGGAGGTCGCCGGACTCAAGCTGTACATCGAGCGGATGGAGCTGGCGATCCATGACCAGCGGATCGAGCTTAGTAAAAAGGAAGCGCTCTTGCTGGAGGCGTTGATGAATCAGCATCCGCGGGTCGTAAGCCGGGAGCGTTTGCTGGAAAAGCTGTGGGATGAGCAATTTGTGGATGAAAATACGCTAAACGTCTATATTACCCGCGTGCGGGCCAAATTGAAGGATATGGGGCTGGAAGGAGCGGTCGAGACCGTGCGTGGCTCCGGCTATCGCTTGAAGGCGACTTGGGAGGACCAGGCATGAAATTGTTTTTACGGGATCAATGGGCATTTGCCGTCTTCTTCCTCGTCCAGCTTATTTTGCTGTTGCTGATATTTGCGCTGGACGGCTACTGGAATCCCTCCTTGATGATTTATGCGATGTTCCTGTCTATCTTTTTTGCAGGAGGATTTTTGCTGAGCCGGTATTTGACGCATCGGGTGATCTACCAGCGTCTCAGCAATCCGGTGCTATCTCTGGAGGAACTGACTCAGACGAATGGGAACGCCCCCTTGTGTCGGGCAATGGACGAGAATTGCCTCGGGCAGTACCGACTGTACAAAGCAGAGCTGCACGCCTATGAAAACAAGCAAAGAGACCATATCACCTTCATACAGCAGTGGGTGCACCAGATGAAAACGCCCTTGTCCGTCATTCATCTGCTGATGCAGGATGACGACAGCGCCAAGGCAGAGAGCGTACGAGAAGAGCTGGATCGGCTCAAGCGCGGATTGGAAACCGTCCTGTATCTCGCCCGTCTGGATCGCTTCGAGCAGGACTTTTTGATTGAGCCAGTGACGCTGCGCACCTTGGTATCGCAGGCTGTGGGGGAGAACAAGCGGTTCTTTATCCGTAATCAGGTATATCCAGAATTGCAAGTAGACGAGAAGTGGAGAGCGGAATCCGATGAGAAGTGGCTCTCCTTCGTACTGAATCAACTGCTGGTGAATGCCGTCCGCTATTCTGCAGGGAAAAGCAGCAAGGTGACGATCCGCGCCTATGAGCGGGGTTCACAGGTGGTGCTGGAGGTCCAGGATTACGGCATCGGCATTCCGCGCGAAGACATCCGGCGTGTCTTCCAGCCGTATTTCACGGGTGAAAACGGGCGTAAATATGCAGAGTCTACCGGGATGGGGCTCTATCTGGTCAAGGAAATCTGCAATCGGCTCAATCACGGGGTCGAGCTGGAATCGACCGTCGACATGGGGACGACCGTACGGATTGTTCTGTCTGCAGTTGTGCCAACCTTACAAGATCGTAAGCTGGCTGAAAGTTAATTCGATGGCTTGAAACGCATTGCCTTCTTATAGTAGAGGCAGGATGACGAAGGAGGCAAAATCGGATGGAGATGCTGCAAGTAAAAAGCTTGAGTAAAATATACGGCGGGAAAGTAACCTACCGCGCTTTGACAGATATAGAGTTTTCGATCAATAAAGGCGAGTTCGTGGGAATCATGGGGCCTTCGGGCAGCGGGAAAACCACGTTGTTAAATATGATCTCGACGATTGATATCCCTACCTCGGGTGAAGTGCTGCTCAACGGCACCAATCCGCATCTCTTGAAAAAAGCGAAGCTGGCTTTGTTTCGGCGCAGGGAGCTGGGTTTTGTCTTTCAGGACTTCAACCTGCTGGATACGCTGACGCTGGGTGAAAATATTGTTCTCCCCCTGACTTTGGACGGCGAGAGTGTGCATGTGATGGAGGAAAAGCTGCATGCGGTGGCAACGAAGCTGGGGATTCAGGACATATTGGAAAAATTCACGTACGAGGTCTCAGGGGGACAGCGGCAGCGTGCTGCCATCGCTCGGGCGATTATCCACTCTCCCTCCTTGCTGCTGGCAGATGAGCCGACTGGAAACCTCGACTCCAAGTCCTCGCGCAAGGTGATGGAGACGCTGGAGGCGATCAACAAAGCGGATCAGGTGACGACAATGATGGTGACGCATGATGCCATGGCTGCCAGCTACTGTCACCGCGTGATTTTTATCAAGGATGGACAGTTCCACAATGAATTGTATCGCGGAGAGAGCAGGCAGGCCTTTTTCCAGAAGATCATTGACGCGTTGTCGTTCTTGGGAGGGAACACCTATGACCTTTCGACAATTCGCGTTTAACAACGTCACCCGCAACAAGCGCACCTATGCCGCGTTTTTTTTGAGCAGCGTGTTTTCCGTGATGATTTTCTTCGTCTATGCGATGTTTATTTTTCACCCGGGTATTGTGGACGAGGAGATTAACGCATCCGTAGCGACCGGAATGATGGTCGCCGAATACGTCATCTTCCTGTTCGCCTTCTTCTTCCTGCTCTACTGTGTCGGTGCTTTTTTAAAGAAGCGGGAGAAGGAGTTCGGGATTTTGTTCATGCACGGGATGACGCCCTTGCAGCGCAACCTGCTCATTTTCATGGAAAATATGCTCATCGGCGTGGTTTCCATCCTGTTTGGGATCATCCTGGGTATGGTGCTTGGAAAGCTTTTCTTTCAATTCGCCGGGTTTTTGCTCGACGTGCAGGCTCTGCCCTTCTATTGGCCATGGGAAGCGATCGTGCTGACGGCTGTCGCCTTTTTGATCCTGTTTGCGGCGATCTCGATCTTTACTGTCTTGTTTTTGCGCAAACGCAGCTTGCTGGAATTGCTGCAAGGCAGCCAGCGTCCGAAAACAGAGCCGAAAGCGTCGATCACGCTATCGGTGTTGTCCGCAGGTCTGTTGGGCGTCAGTTATCTGCTGGCGCTGCTGGCAGATGGCATGTATGTACCGCTCCTGCTTCTGCCCGTCACGGCGATGACGATCGGCGGAACCTACCTGTTGTTTACCCAGTTAAGCGTCTTTTTGATTGGTATCATGAAGAAAAACCGCTCCTTTTTCTGGAAAAGGACCAATTTGCTGACGCTGTCTGACATGGGCTACCGAATGAAGGACAATGCACGCATGTTTTTCCTGGTATGTATCGTCTCTACTGTCGCTTTTTGTGCGGTCGGAACCTTGGCAGCACTTGCCGGATCGATCCAGGAAACCTCAGTCCGGATGCATCCGTTTGCTTTTGAATACCAGACCAAACGAGACAATCCGGATGAGCAAAAGCATTTGTCCATGCTGGATCGCGAGCTGCAGAAGGCGGGTTTTTCTTATGAAAAGCATTCATTGCACATGCGGGTCTTGCCGGACAAGGTAAACGGTGAGTATATCGGTGTAGTGAGGCTGACAGACTACAACACATTCGCGGATGCAGCAGATTCCGCGGACAAGATTTCGCTGGGAGAGCAGGAAATCTTCCCGTTCGTACGCTGGGTTGGAGATAGCATAGATAGTCCGACCATTCAGGTGGGAGACAGCAGCTTGACCGTGAAGACAGATCCATCCGTCATTCCGCTGACGAGAGGATTGAGCTTTGAGCGACTGGCAGTAGTGCCGGATGCGGTATACGACCGTCTACATGGATTGGAGGAAGAAACTCTTTTTGGCTACAATGTGCCGAAATGGAAGGAAACGAAGGCGATCAGCATCAGCCTGGAGGAAGAGATCGGTCGATTCGGTGATAGAGAACAATACTACTTCACTACGCGAGCTCCTGCCTACCATTCCATGAAGCAGATGGCGAATACCGCGCTGTTCATCGGGTTGTTCGTCGGTGTTCTGTTCTTTGTGGCAGCAGCCAGCTTCCTCTACTTTCGCTTGTATACGGACCTGGAAAATGACAAGCGTCGGTACAGCGCCATATCCAAAATCGGCATGACCGAGGGCGAGCTGACCCGAATCGTGACCATTCAGATTGCGATGCTGTTCTTCGTGCCGATTCTGGTGGCGATCGCGCATAGCATTGTGGCTTTCGTCTCGCTGCAAAGCTTGTTGAAGCTCATGCTGATCGCATCTGTCGTCAAGCCGACTGCCATCGTGCTGATTAGTTTCGTCGTTGTCCAGACGATCTATTTCTGGATTATCCGCAACCGTTACCTGTTCCATATCAAACGGGCTTTGTCCTGATTCTTGCCCTCGCAGGTTTGTTCTTTTATCCGGATGGAGAAACATAAGATGATAGAGGAATCTGCGAGGAGGAGATCAGATGTCGCAGCATGCATGGATGGACAAGGCAATTGCACTTGCCTTGGAGAATGTATTAAGCAGTCACGGCGGGCCTTTTGGAGCGGTCGTTGTGCGGGAGGGGCAAATCGTCGGAACAGGGCGCAATGAGGTAACGGCCACCAATGATCCGACAGCCCATGCGGAGGTGCAGGCGATCCGCGATGCCTGCAAAAATCTGGGCAGCTTTCAACTGACAGGCTGCGAGTTGTATACGAGCTGCGAGCCCTGCCCGATGTGCCTCGGTGCCATTTACTGGGCGCGGCCGAGCAAGGTCTACTTTTCAGGTACGAAGGAAGACGCAGCGCAGGTTGGATTCGACGATCATTTTATCTATCGGGAGATCGAGCTTCCCTACGAAAAACGCTCGATTCCATTTGAACAATTGCAGCCGTTAAAAGGAAAAACACCGTTCGAGGCGTGGTCAGCATCAAGAGACCGGGTCGAATACTAGAGGGGTCACAGAAGAAGGTTCCTTGCGAGCAGAGTGGGTTGCTCGCAGGGAGCCTTTCATTTTTTCACACCCAACATAAAATTGAAAATGCTTTCAAACTCAAATTTTCAGAATAAGGGTTGCGATTTGTCGGAATTCGTATTATAGTATCTAACAAATGACGTAATTCGACTTAAAATTGTTTTTCTAAGACTGATCTCACGCATTTTCAATGGCATTTAAAGACGAACTGGGGTAGGTGCGTAGATGGAGGAAATATTTCGCAGATCGCTTTACTCGGAACTAGATGATATCGACTATGGCATTGTCCGAGCCTTGCAGGAAAATGCACGCCTTCCCTTTACGACGATCGCCAAGGAATTGGGCGTGACGGAGAAAACCGTCCGCATGCGCGTTCAGCAAATGCAGGATGAGGGTGTCCTGAGTCTGGTGGGCATCGTGAATCCTGTCAAAGCAGGGTTGAATGTCCAGTCGTTCATCCAGGTTGCAGTAGAAGCAAACAAGTTGGACGATGTGGTGGCGACGCTGAATGAGATCGTGGAGGTCAGACTGATCGTCTTGACGACAGGAGATTATCAGCTCATTATTCAGATCCTGGTCAGAAATTACGACGAGCTGGCACAGTTTCTCATGAACAAGCTGAACAAGGTACCCGGTGTCACCCGCGTAAATGTGATTAATGAACTGAAAATTCTCAAGTCTAAGTACAAATTCATCCGCTGACCGGATACAGGAATGAGGGGGGGAATGCCTTTCGGGAGGGGAGAGGACAAACCGATTTTTTTATGTTCAAAATTGTCGGATTATAGAGACAAATGGAGAGAAGGGGAAGAATATGTTTTCTAAGAAGATGAACAAAGCTTTGTTAAGTGCCGTACTGGGTACAGTTCTGTTAGTGACAGGTTGCGGCGGAAACAGCGGCAGCAGCGCTCCTAGCGACAACAACAATGGAGGTACAGCTGCTCCGGCGCCATCCAATGAGAAGAAAGTACTGAATATCGGACTGAAGGCGGATCCGCCTTCGATGGACCCGACGATCTCCACTTCACTGTATGATCGCCAGGTATATGCGAGCCTGTATGACAAGCTGTTCGATATTTCTCCAGATGGAAAAATCGTGCCGATGCTGGTTGATACCTATGAAGTATCCCCAGATGGCAAGACCTATACATTCAAGCTGAAAACAGGCATCAAGTTCCACGATGGCACCGATTTTAATGCCGAAGCCGTCAAATTCAATTTCGATCGCAACATGACAACGGAGAAATCCAAGCGCAAGGGCGATCTGAAATTTGTGGAAGCAGTCAATGTCGTGGACAATGACACCGTGACTGTTCAGTTGAAAGAGCCGTTCGCGCCATTCCTCTCTGTTCTGACAGACCGCGCGGGTATGATGGTCTCTCCTACAGCAGCAAAAGAAAAAGGGGACGACTTCCTCAACGCGCCAGTAGGGACAGGCCCGTTCGTTTTCGTCAAACAAGTAAAAGGTGACAGTGTCAGCCTGAAAAAGAACGAAAACTACTGGAACGGCGAAGTGAAGCTGGATGAGGTAAACTACAAGGTCTTTACAAACGGAACAGCGAAAGTGCAAAACCTGCGTTCCGGCATGCTGGACATGATTGATGACACGCCAACAAAGGAAATCCCGGCAGTCGAAGGCGATTCCAACCTGCAGCTGATCGCAGAATCCGGTATGGGCCACCAAGGCTTGCACCTGAACAACTCGGCAGCTCCATTCGACAATAAATACCTGCGTGCGGCTGTGGATCGTGCCATCGACCGCGAAGCGCTGGTAAAAGTTCTGTTCAACGGCTACGCGGCTCCTGCCCGTACTGCTTTTGCGAAAGGCAACCTGGCCTACAGCGAAGAGTTGAACAAGCCTGTAGCTCCAAATGCGGATGAAATCAAAGAGCTTTTGGCAAAAGGCGGAAAGCCGAACGGATTTGAGTTCAAACTGCTGATCTCCACTTCTCCGGAAAACGAACAATTGGGTGCTGTGATTCAAAACATGCTGAAACAACACAACATCAATGTCGTGCTGGAAAAAGTAGAGTATGGTCAAATGCTGGAAGCAGGCAGCAAGGGTGACTTCCAGGCGATGCAACTGGGCTGGTCCGGTCGTCAGGACCCGGATGGCAACATCCACGATTTCGTCGTAACGGGCAATGGCAACAACTATGGACGCATCAGTGTACCGCAACTGGATGAACTGATTCTGAAAGCTCGTGCAGAACAGGATGAAAGCAAGCGTAAAGCTCTCTATGATGAGGCAATCAAAGTAGCGCAGGACGAGGCTGTCTATGCTTATCTGTACCACCAATACGTATTGATCGGCATGAACAAGAAGGTTACAGGCTTTACGTATGTACCAGATGGTCTGATCCGCACTGCTACACTGGACAAGCAATAGGCAAGACAAAGTTAACAGCTAGAGCGAGGGGGAATTGTCATGATGTTCATACTTAGACGTCTGTTGTTGACAATCCCGATTCTCCTGCTGGTGTCGATCATGACATTTTCCTTGATCCACATGATCCCGGGCGACCCTGCCCGGGTCATTTTAGGCCAAGAGGCGACACCGGAAGCGTATCAGGCACTGCGTACAGAACTTGGACTGGACAAGCCGATCGTGGAGCAGTATTTTTCCTGGTTAGGAAAAGTAGTGACGGGAGATTTGGGGATGTCGATCACGGACAGAGTACCGGTCATCGATTTGATCATACAGCGGCT
Organism: Brevibacillus sp.; assembly: GCA_035645495.1. Classification (GTDB taxonomy): domain Bacteria; phylum Bacillota; class Bacilli; order Brevibacillales; family Brevibacillaceae; genus Brevibacillus. The sequence continues at coordinate 20,874 of DASQMM010000617.1, forward strand.
TCCCGCAACGGTGGAATTGACGATCGGGACCTTTCTCGTAGCGATCCTGATCGCCTTTCCGGCGGGAATCCTGGCTGCGGTTCGACGCGGAACCTGGGTTGATTATACGAGTACCTTTGCCGCTTTGGGCGGGATGAGTATCCCCAGCTTCTGGCTGGCGATGATGATGATTATTTTCTTCGCAGTAGAAAATCAGTGGCTGCCTTCTTCCGGTTATGTGCCTTTTTCGGAAAATCCGGCGCAAAACCTGATGGCGATGATTCTGCCTTGTGTGGCAACAGGCCTTCGCGAATCTGCTGTACTGATGCGGATGCTGCGTTCCTCCCTGCTGGATGTCGTCGGCATGGACTTTATTCGTACCGCGAAAGCAAAAGGACTGAACGAGGCGCGCACGATTCTGGGACACGCACTTCGCAATGCAATGGTTCCGGTCATCACGACTTCTGGTCTGATGATTGCAGGTCTCTTGGGCGGTCTGGTCATCACGGAATCGATTTTCTCCATTCCTGGCTTCGGACGTTTGATCGTCGAATCTGTATTCAAGCGTGACTATGTCACCGTGCAGGGAGCGATCCTCGTCTCGGCGATCCTGGTCGTGCTTGTCAATCTGGTCGTCGACATCCTGTACGCAGTCATCGACCCACGGATCAAGTCCGGGAAAGGAGCGGGCGAATAATGAAAACCTTTCGCAAATTTCTTCGCAACGGATTGGGTCTGATCGGGGCTTTGATTATTTTGACACTGATTGTTGTCGCCATCTTCGCCCCACAAATCGCCCCGTTCGATCCGAATGAACAAGATTACAGCAAGATTTTACTGCCTCCTGGCGATGAGCACTGGTTTGGTACGGACGATCTGGGACGGGATATTTTCTCGCGCGTTGTATACGGCTCACGCATTTCGATTCAGGCGGCGCTCATTTCTGTCGGAATCGCCATGCTGATCGGCGTGCCGATCGGCCTATTATCCGGGTACTATCGAGGATTCTGGGACGAGTGGATCGTCATGCGTTCGGTTGATGCCATGCAGGCGTTTCCGTTTTTGATCCTGGCTTTGGCCATCTCTGCTGTGCTGGGCTCCGGCTTCGGAAATGCGATGCTGGCGATCGGGATCGGCTTTTCGCCGGCGTTTGTCCGCATCACACGCGGTCAAGTATTGTCCTTGCGCAACATGGAGTACATCCAGGCAGCGCGTTCTGTCGGTGTGAAAGACGCACGCATCATTTTCCGTCACATCCTGCCGAACGCGATGAATCCGATCATGATTCAGGCGACTTTGGCGATGGCTTCGGGGATTATCGCGGAAGCTTCCCTCTCGTATCTGGGGCTGGGGGTACAGCCGCCGACGCCTTCCTGGGGCAGTATGCTGAACCATGCGCAAAGCTTGATGTCGATTGCACCTTACGCGACTTTTTACCCAGGTATCGCCATTTTCCTGGTGGTTTTGGGCTTTAACTTATTGGGTGATGGACTTCAGCAGGTATTGGATCCGCGGTCGCGTAAATAGAATAAGGGAGTGGAGCAGATGACGACGATCTTGGAAGTTGAACAACTGAGAACCCGGTTTCGCACGGACAATGGTGTCGTCAGTGTCGTTGACGGCGTCGACTTCTCCATCCGTGCCGGCGAAACGCTAGGCGTCGTGGGCGAATCAGGCTGCGGAAAAAGTGTCACTAGCCTTTCGATCATGCGACTTTTGCCCCCCAATGGAAGTTCGGGAGGCAGCATTCGTTTCAACGGCAAGAATGTGTTGGAGCTGTCGGAAAAAGAAATGCAAACCGTGCGTGGAAATGAAATCGCGATGATTTTTCAGGAACCGATGACATCGCTGAACCCACTGCATACGGTAGGCAAACAAATCGAAGAAGCGGTCATTCTGCATACCAAGGTAAGCCGCGCACAGGCGAAAGAACGCGCGATTGCCATGTTGAAAGCTGTCGGAATGCCGCGTGCAGAGGAAATTTACGGAGAATTCCCGCATCAGTTGTCAGGTGGTATGCGTCAGCGTGTGATGATTGCCATGGCGATGTCTTGTGATCCCAAGCTGATCATCGCGGATGAGCCTACCACAGCGTTGGATGTAACGATTCAGGCGCAGATTCTGGATCTGATGCGTAATCTGAAAGAGAAAACAGGAACTTCCATTATGCTGATTACGCATGACTTGGGTGTAGTTGCCGAGATGTGCGACCGGGTCATTGTCATGTACGCGGGTCAGGTGGTGGAAGAGACGGATGTCGAGACCTTGTTTGAAGATCCCAAGCATCCGTACACGATCGGATTGATGAATTCGATCCCGGATCTGGAGAATGAACGTGAGTATCTGGAGACGATCCCTGGTTCTGTTCCATTGGCTCACCAGATGCCCACTGGCTGCCGCTTTGCTCCCCGCTGCTCCAAGGCGATACCGATTTGTGAGGAAAAAGCACCGGATTTGTTGCAACTGGAAGGGCATAAATGCCGCTGCTGGTTGTACGCAGAGGAGGGAGGACAGGCATGACGACACCTCTATTGGAAGTAAAGGGACTGCAACAGCATTTTCCGATCAAGGGCGGCTTCATGAAGAAGACGACCGGGTATGTAAAAGCGGTGGACGGCATTGACCTGCAAGTGTTTCCGGGTGAAACGCTGGGGATCGTAGGGGAGTCCGGTTGTGGCAAATCGACGACTGGCCGAACCATTCTCCGTTTGCTGGAGCCTACGTCAGGAGAAGTCTGGTTTGACGGCAAAGACTTGGCGAAGCTGCCAAAAGAAGAAATGCGCCGTATGCGCAAGGACTTGCAGATGATCTTCCAAGATCCGTACGCGTCACTGAATCCACGAATGACCATCAAGCAGATATTGATGGAATCGCTGATGGTCCACAATATCGGTACACCTGCGGAACGATTGAAAACGATCGAGGAAATCATCGAGATTGTAGGACTCAGAAAAGAGCATTTGAACCGTCACCCGCATGATTTTTCCGGGGGACAACGCCAGCGGATCGGGATTGCCCGCGCGCTGGTCGTCAAGCCGAAGCTGATCATCGCGGATGAACCTGTGTCTGCGCTTGACGTATCGATTCAATCGCAAGTACTGAACTTGTTGAAGGATCTGCGAAAAGAGTTTAATCTGACTCTCATGTTTATTTCGCATGATCTGTCCGTTGTCAAACATCTCTGCGATCGCATCGCCGTCATGTATTTGGGACGGATTGTAGAAATTGCCGACAAGCGCACTTTGTTTGAAAATCCGAGCCATCCGTATACGCGGGCATTGCTGTCTGCGGTACCGGTGGCCAAACCAAGACAAAAGCGGGAGCGGATCCTACTGACGGGCGATTTGCCAAGCCCTGCTAACCCGCCCAGTGGCTGTACCTTTCACCCGCGTTGTCCATATGCAACGGATATTTGCAAATCGAAGGTACCGAGCCTGTCTGACATCGGAGCTGGCCAGTTAGTCTCTTGTCACCTGGTTCAATCGGGAGAGCTGCTTAGCAAGTAGGGTCAGGATGGAGGTACAGTATGGTTTATTGGCAGTTGTTTGTCGCTTTTTTTCGGATCGGAATTTTTGGTTTTGGCGGGGGACCAACGATGGTTCCTCTGTTTCATACAGAATGTGTGAAGAAGTACAAATGGGTTACGGATGACGATTTTGCGGACAATCTGGCTCTGGGGAATGCCTTGCCCGGCCCGATTGCGACCAAGCTTGCCGCGTACATCGGTTACCGGGTAAAAGGCTGGAAGGGCGCGCTTGTAGCGAATATCGCAGTGGTCTTGCCTGTGGTGTTCCTGATGATCGGGCTTCTGGAGGTCATCTATCGCTATAAAGACGCTCCCGGTGTATACGGCATGATTCAGGCGATCGGGCCGGTCATTGCGGTCATGACGGGTGTGATGACCTGGGAATTCCTGCAAAAAGGCTGGCAGGGAGCAACGACGAAAACAGGTGCCAGCATCAGTCTTGCCCTGTCGGTCTTGGCGTTGATCATCCTGGATCTGCATCCGGGACTCGTCGTCGGAATCGCGCTTCTCTTCTCGTTTGCTTATACAACCTGGTCCATCCGGAAACGGAAGAAAAAGGACAGCGAGGAGGGAGCCGCATGATTTATCTACAATTGTTCTGGGCTTTCTTCATCGCCAATACGCTCGGGTACGGCGGTGGTCCTCCGAGTATTCCGCTTATTCAGAACGAAGTAGTCAATGTATACGGATGGATGTCCGTTCAGGAATTCGGGGAAGTGCTGGCTGTTGCCAATGCGTTGCCGAGTCCGATCGGAACGAAGCTGGCTGGCTATATCGGCTATCAAGTAGCGGGAGTGCCGGGCGCTGCGGTCTCTTTGATCGCCACGGTCGCTCCTACGGCTATTGCGATGATTTTGCTGCTTCAATTTATTCATCTTTTCCGCAAGGCGCCACAAGTAAAAGCGATGACTCAATCCGTTCGTCCGGTAGTAACCGTGTTGCTGGGAACCCTGACGTATCAATTCCTGCTGGGAGCCGTCGAAGGCATCGGCTGGATGCAGACAGGGATTCTGAGCGTGGCATCCTTTCTGCTTTTGGAGACGTGGAAGGTGCATCCTGCACTGGTCATCATCGTTTCGATGGCGTACGGCTTCTTTTTTATTGGTTAGGATCTCACTAGAAAAACTGGGGGTACACAAGATGACGCAATTCGATGCACACGAATACCCGTACGCATCCCGGCGTATGACGACTTTTGCGAAGAATGGCATGGTTGCTACTTCTCAACCGCTGGCTGCACAGGCGGGTTTGGATATATTGAAGAAAGGCGGCAATGCCGTTGACGCAGCGATCGCGACCGCTGCTTGCCTGACGGTCGTGGAGCCGACATCCAACGGAATTGGCGGAGATGCTTTTGCACTGGTTTGGATAAAAGACGAGTTGTATGGTCTCAATGCCAGCGGTCCTTCTCCGCAAAGCATTTCCATCGACGCTGTGAAAGCCAAAGGGCATGAAGAAATGCCAGTGCTGGGATGGACTCCGGTAACGGTACCGGGTGCGCCGGGCGCTTGGGCGGCATTGTCGAAGCGCTTTGGCCGCCTGCCTTTGACCGAAGTGCTCAAACCAGCTATCGAATACGCGGAGAATGGCTATCCGCTCTCCCCGACGCTGGCTTTCTACTGGAACCAGGCCTATAAAAAATTTAAAAAATCATGCACGGGTGCAGAATTTGAGCATTGGTTCAAGACCTTTGCCCCTGACGGACATGTCCCCAAGGCGGGCGAGATCTGGAAATCGCCTGCACATGCCCAAACCCTGCGCCTCATCGCCGAGACGAATGCAGAGAGCTTCTATCGCGGTGAATTGGCGGAAAAAATCGACGCTTTCTCCCGCGAGTGCGGCGGCTTCCTGACCAAAGAGGATTTGGCTGCTTACCAGCCGGAGTGGGTGAAGCCCATCAGCGTCAACTACCGCGGCTATGACGTATGGGAAATCCCTCCGAACGGTCAAGGTATGGTCGCGCTGATGGCATTGAACATCATGAAAGGGTTCGAGGTCGGTGCGAAGGATACGACCGAAACGTATCACAAGCAGATTGAAGCGATGAAGCTTGCCTTTACGGATGGCATGCACTACATTACAGAGCCAAAAAACATGGCTGTAACAGTAGAAGAGCTGCTCTCCGAAGAGTATGCTGCTGCCAGACGTTCCCTGATTGGAGACGAGGCGTTGACACCAGAGCCGGGCAAGCCGAACGGAAGCGGCACTGTCTACCTGTGTACGGCTGACAATGAAGGCAACATGGTATCCTTCATCCAAAGCAACTACATGGGCTTCGGCTCCGGTGTTGTAATTCCGGATACGGGTATCGGGATGCAGAACCGTGGTCACAACTTTTCGCTCAATCCTGAGCACTATAATCGTTTGGAGCCGGGCAAACGGACGTATCATACCATTATCCCAGGCTTCCTGACGAAGGATGGAAAAGCCGTAGGACCATTCGGGGTCATGGGCGGATTCATGCAGCCGCAAGGACATATGCAGGTCGTCATGAACACGGTAGACTTCCATCTCAATCCACAATCGGCTCTTGACGCGCCGCGCTGGCAGTGGCTCGAGGGCAAGACCGTAGAACTGGAGCGCCACTTCCCTGAGCATTTGGCCCTGGCGCTGCAGCGAAAAGGTCATGACATTAAATGGGCGCAGCCAGGAAATTACTTTGGCCGTGGTCAGATCATCTGGCGAAACGAGCATGGGGTACTGGTTGGAGGTACCGATATGCGTACGGACGGTTGCATCGCAGCCTGGTAACGTCCTTTATGAAAAGTGAAAAGGTGTCCACCTGAGTAAGTAACCTACTCGGTGGACACCTTTTTTGCTCTTTGCAAGGCATTTTCCAACTCGCCAAACACCACAATTCGCGATTGGCGATGTACCTCTATTCCCTCGATGAACAACAGGATGGTGGGGGCAGTAAAGACAAGCCATTCTCCCGCGAGAGAAGGCATACGTTCGATAGAGACCATCCCTGCCGGTATATCCGGGTAGGATTGCAGCAGTTGGACAGTTTTCTCCAAGGTTACGTCGCATACCCCGCAGTTCGCCATTTTTATGAACAAAAGGCTCACTGGATTCGCTTCGACATGATCCTTGACTTCGGACATCAGTGTTAGCTTTTTCATGTGTGTGAATGCCTCCTGGTGCACAGCTTCGCAAAAGGGAGTCGAGTGAGCGGCTAAAAGCGGGTGTCGCTCTGCTTTTTACGAATCAAGATAAATCCTCCGCAAACGATCAGAATCAACCCCAAAATTCCTCCGATCTGGGTCGACAAGAGGTTTGACGCCAGAAAGATGAACGCGACAACGGTCAATAGGGAGATGGGAATCAACAAGGCGTGTTTGCGTCCGCCGAAGATGTACAGCTCAAAAAGACCCACGGCAGGGCCCAAGAGGAATACGGGCCAGGTCTTGCTCATATCTCCGTCCAGTAACAGGGCGCTGAAAAAGAACAGGGGCGCGTATACCATCAGGATGCCGCCGGGTACGAGAAGGCCTGCTCGCTTGGGCTGCGGATTCATGAAAAACATCAGATGTAAACCAATCCCCGGAATTAACAGAAACGCAGGCCAGAGGACATCCATCTGCATTTCCAGGCCACTGTAGGTCGCCAATACAAAGAGTGTGCCTATTCCAATCAAAACATAACCCATCATATCCTTCATCCAAAAGAACCCCTTTACCTCAATCTTCCATTCCATATTCTCCAGTCTAACACAGTCCAGAGTTCAGGTGATCCGTCTGGGGACGGACTATGGAGCGCAAAGTGTTCAGATAAGGCGTTTCACCTAGCCAGAAGGACAACCTGCCTGTGAAAAGTCCTTGTTCCTGAGAAAAAAACCAAAAAAAATTTGTGTCTTTGCAACAAATTATGCCAAATGTCCGTCTGTGAGTTTGACGTCATAACCCAAATGTAGGAAGGAGGATGTGTTTGCTGACAGCCTACGTCTTCATTCCCATGCTGATCATCATGGGGGTTGCCGTCTACACCGATTTGCGCAGCAAGATGATTTATGACTGGGTTACACTGCCTGGGATCGCTTATTTTTTGCTTTACCATGCGTTTGTCCATACCGATCGATGGTTTTCGTTTGTACTAGGCGTCGTCGTACTTGGAGGAATCACGCTTGTCATGGCTGTCATGAGCAGAGGGCAATTAGGCGGAGGAGACATCAAGCTGTTTGCGGTCGTGGGAGCGGCACTGGGGTGGCAGGCAGGACTGCTCGTTATGGGACTTACTTACCTCCTCGCGGGACTCTGCGTAATCCCGATCTGGATTGCGGCAAAAGTCATGAAGAGGAGCAACAAAAAGGAGATCCCCATGGCCCCGTATATCGCTTCAGGAACGATGTTTTTGATGATGGTTTCCTTCTATTACTAAGCATATAGAACGGGCATCCAGTAGGAATACTGGAGGATCTGTCGTATTTTCGTTTGGGACTTTTACCTTATTTTGCCATTTTAACTAAAAATTTACGGTAAATGTGGCGATTTTTGCAGGTTAATCATGTAAAATTTCTTGTGGCTCCACCCTATAAACAAAAGCGTTTACCTAAGGAGAGGGAATCATCGCATGCTTGAATCCAAGCGTAGAGCCATTATTTTTCTGGCGCTATCCATATTGCTGGCGGCAGGAGCAGGCTTTTTGTTTTTAAAGAAAATCAAGGATCTGAATGCACAACTAGGTGAAATGGTGGAAATCTACGTGGCGAATACGGATATTGCATCCCGCTCTTTGATTCAACCGGACCAGATCACCACGAGAGAAATTCCGAAGAAGTTTGCAGATGATTCGTATATTACGGATAAAGCAAGCTTGAAAAATCAAGTTACCGTCGTTCCTTTGTCAAGGGGCAACATCATCACGAAAAACATCATCAAGCCGGCGACAACGGTACGAGATCAGAATAATCGTCTCGTCACGGTATACGCCTCGGGGAAAATCGTCTTCGATCAGCAGTTGGAGGCCTTGGACCGGGTGGATATCATCGTCTCTCATAATGACAATGGCAAACCGACCACAGAGGTGTTCATGAAGGATGTGCCCGTCGCCATGGTTGCCAAATCGGACGATCAATTTCGCGGTGTCGCGCTGGAGATGCCATTTGAGCAAGTACCGATTTTTATCCATCAGCAGCACTATGCACAGGTCATGAGGATTCTGAAATCGAACGTCGGGAAGGGAGAATTGGGCATACCCGAGCCGTTCTCCGAAAAGCCTTCCGGGGAAGGGGCGCCACCGACAGAAGGAGCTCCTGAAAGCCAGCAGCCTGCAACGCCTCCTGCTGCACCAGCAACACCGGCAACACCTGGAACGCAGACACCTCCTACAGCGCCTGTCCCTGGTCAGCAACCACCGCCTGCACAGTCACCAGCTGCAGGGACTCCATCACCACCAGTTTCGAATCCAGGAGGCTAATGTATGAACACCGTTATGAAGATACTCGTAGTCGCCGATTATGATTCCATTCAGAATTTGCTGCGCGAATCGCTTGCGCAGCGAAACGTCCACTATACGACTTCGCATGAAGTGAAGAAGGAGATCGACAGGATCGCGCCTGATGTCGTGTTGCTCGTCCAACCCGAGGATGGCACAGGGGTGGAACTGGTTCAGTATATCCAGGGAGAACTCCCGGAAGGCATCATCATCTTTTTGACAGAGAAGCAGGACTTTGCGCTGGTGCGCGATGTCATCCGCGCAGGGGCCATCGAATACATCCTGATGCCGGACGAACTGACGCTGTTGACGGATCGCTTGGAGAAGATCGCAGAGCTGGAGCAGCATCAGCAGCGCAAAAAAGGGACAGTGGCTACCGGAAAGGCATTCGTCAGAGGGCGGGGAAAGGTCTATTCCTTTTACAGCGGCAAGGGAGGGAGCGGCCGTACCCAGATGGCCACCGGTTTTGCGCAAGCGCTCAAGCTGGAATCGACCGCACGGGTACTGCTGATCGATCTGAACTTGCAATACGGAGGAGTAGAGACCTTCTTCTCGCTGGACAGCACGAGGACTTTGGCTGATCTGGTCCCTGTGATAAACGAGATGAACGAAAACCACATACGCAATGTGTCGCAGCGTGAGACCCATTCCAAGCTGGAAGTACTGGTTAGCCCGCGCGATGCGGAGACGGCAGAAAATATATCTGAGGAATTCATTACGCGGCTGATCCGCGCCAGTCGACGCAGCTATGATTTTGTCATCCTGGATCTGCCTTCCTACATGAATGAACTTACTTATTCGGCGCTTGAGGAGTCGGACATTATCTATTACGTCATGAATTTGGATACGCCGTCGGTGCAGACGTACAGACTGGTGGAAGATCTGTTCAGAAGATTGCGAATCGACACACAAGGGAGGCTTGAAATCGTCGTCAACAAGGTCGGCAGGGACAACGAACTGAATGTCTCTGATCTGAAGGGACTGATTCAAACCCCGATCACAGCCGAAATTTGCCGCGACCATCGCGGCGTACAGGCAGCGGTTAATCAAGGACAGCCGTTGCAGCGTGAAGCCAACGAAAAAAAGCTGTCCGCCGCCGCCAAAGATATTCGCAAATGGGTACTTTCCAAGCTGTCATAGGAGGCGAAGGACATGGCATTATTTCGACGTAAAGAAGAACAACCCGCAAAGCCTGACAACGACGCCCGTCCACTCGCAGCTCCTGCTTATCACAATCCGTACATCGACGAACTGGCGGATCACTATAAAGCGAGACTGTTGCGTGAGACTAATCTGGATCGTCTGACCAGCTTGTCTCCGGGAGAAATGCGACTGGCGATTGAACGCATGGTGTCCCAGTACATGTCAGAAGAAAAGGTCGTCATTCCCCGCACGGAAAAGGAATTGCTGCTGACCAGACTGATCAACGAGTCTGTCGGCTTGGGGCCTTTGGAGCCGTTGTTGGCAGATCCTGAAATTACGGAGATTTCCATCAACGGGCACAAGGAAGTGTATATCGAGAAAAAGGGCCGACTGGAGCTGACGGACTTGAAATTCCGGGACGAGGAGCATCTTCGTCATATCGTCGACCGGATCGTGGCCCCGCTCGGACGAAGAATCGACGAAAGCTCGCCGATGGTGGATGCCCGCCTCAAGGACGGCAGCCGTGTAAACGCCGTGATTCCTCCTGTCAGCCTGAATGGAACGCTCGTCTCGATCCGGAAATTCCGCAAAGAGCCTTACTCGATGCAGGATTTAATGAATTTTAATGCTTTTGACAGCAGGATGGCGTTTTTCCTCGAATCAGTCGTCAAGGCGAAGATGAACGTGCTGATCTCGGGAGGTACGGGAAGCGGGAAGACGACCCTGCTCAACGCCGCCTCCAAAGCCATCCCGTTGTTTGAACGTGTCATCACCATCGAGGACTCGGCGGAGCTGAAGCTGGATCGACCCAACTGCGTGGGACTGGAAGCGCGTCCACCCAACATGGAGGGCAAGGGAGAAATCACCATTCGCCACCTGGTCCGCAACTCTCTGCGGATGCGTCCCGACCGTATCATCGTCGGGGAGGTTCGTGGCGCTGAGGCATTCGACATGCTGCAAGCCATGAACACGGGTCACGAAGGCTCCTTGACTACAGTGCATGCCAACACCCCGCAAGATGCATTCAACCGTTTGGAGGGGATGGTCATCATGGCCGGTATGGAATTGCCCTCTTCGGTCATTCGCGAATACATCGTCAGCGCCCTCGACATTATCGTCCAGGTAACGCGCCTCTCAGACGGGACGAGGAAGATGGTCTCGATCTCGGAGGTATACACGGGGCCTGACAAACAGATTGAGGTCAATGAGATTTTCCGTTTTCAGCGCATTGGAATGGGCAAGACCGGAGAGGTGCTCGGCTATTTTACGCCGACAGGCCTGATCCCGCGCTGCCTGGACCGATTGCGGACCTTCGGCATCGAAATCGAGGAATCCCTGTTCAAGTCTGCGGAGGTGAAAAGGCGTGAGCATCTCCATCCTATTTAGTCTGTCCATCCTACTCGGCATCTGGGGCATCTATGAATACCTGGGGTACCGGGCGAAGAAGACGGAGTGGAAGAAGCGAGCGGAGGAATGGTACGACGTCAAAGCCCAGCGCCGAAGCTTTCTGTCCGACTGGGGGGATCGCTTCGACCGCACGCCTCATGCCCAAGAGATTCAAGCTAAGCTGATTAAGGCCAATATTTCTCTGGCTCCCTCGGAGTATTACGGAATCATGTTGATGGGGTCATTCGGATTGGCATTCTTCCTAAACAATGTCGTCGGACTGAAATTTCCCTACAACCTGCTCATTGGTGCAGCCAGTATGTACTTGATCCAAAACCTGCTGTTCATCATCCGCCGCAACAAATACCAGGAGCGGATGAACGATCAGCTCTCCGATGTGTGCCGACTGCTCGCCAACTCGCTGCGTGCCGGGCTTACCCTCACACAGGGGATTGAGCTGGTGGCGCGCGAGATCCCGCAGCCCGCTGGCATGGAGTTCAAACGCATGGCGAGAGAGCTGCAATTGGGCGTCGGTTTTGACAAAGCGCTGATGGATATGGAAAAGCGCATTCCGACGAGAGATTTCCGCATATTTGCAGCGACCCTGTACATTCAGCGGAGGGCAGGAGGAAATCTCAGCGAGGTCTTGCAGGAAATGGCTGAGACGCTGGAGGACCGGCGTATCGTCAATCAGGAGATCAAGACCATGACGGCCGAGCAGCGTTACGTCTCCATCATGGTGCCAATCATGCCTGTCGCTTTGGTGCTGATGATGAACACGATCAACAAGGGTTTTATCGACCCGTTGTTCTCCGGTTTTGGCCTGGTTTTGCTGGGTGTATTTATCGTCGGGACGATCCTGTCCTACGTCCTGGTCAAAAAAGTGACCAACATAAAGGTGTGAGAAGATGGACGCTTGGATCCTTACCTGTCTGTTTTTGTTCCTGTTATTTTTTGTCATTTTCCTGAAGGAATTTTATCGCTATTCAATCGAGAAGGAAAAACTGATCAACCACGTGCATGAAACAACCGGCACGCGAGGCTATAAAGTACGCAAGCGGGAGACAGCCTCCGAGAAGTGGATCAAAAAGCTGCTTGCCTACAGTGACGACTACTCCGCTCTCGGTCAACGGATCAATTTTTTCAGCGAGTCGCATGAGGTGGAGGAATGGCTGCTAAAGGCAGGGCGCCCGTACGATTTGAGTGTCGAGCGGTTTCAAGGCACCAAGATCTTCCTCGCTTTGCTTGGAGGGATTGTCGGGATTGTCTTCTTTATCCTGGGCTTCCCCTTTGCCACCTACGGGCTGATTGTCTGGCCATTGATCGGCTATTTCCTGCCGATTGTCCTATTGAAAAATCGGGCGAAGGAACGGCAAAACCAGATTCGCTACGATTTGCCGGAATTTCTGGATACCGTGAGTGTTACCTTGCAGGCTGGGGTCAGCCTGGATCAATCACTTCGCGCGGTCATGCAGTTTTTCCAGGGGCCCATTCAAGAGGAATTCTCCCGGTTCAATCAAGAGCTGGATTTGGGAGTCCCCCGCGAAAAGGCGTATGAGCAGCTGCTGCGCCGCAATGACAATCCTGAGTTTCAGATGCTGATCAAGGCATTGATTCAGGGCATGCGTTTGGGAGTGCCGATTGCGGTCACGTTCAAGATTCAGTCCGAAAACATGCGCCGCATTCGCAAAGAGCTGATCAAGGAAAAAGCGGCGAAGGCTTCTCCCAAAGTAACGCTGATCACGACGTTTGTTGTAGCGCCCACAGCTATTGCCTTGATTGGCGGGCTGATGGTTCTCAATATTATGGAGAACACGACGATGCTGTCTGACATGATCTCCAAATAAGATTTTAGCTGGAGAGGAGGTGATGCCCCTCATCAGGAAGCGCATCAAAGCAAGTCGGTATTCTACTATTTTTTAACTATGAGGGGAGTAATGAATAATGATGACAAATGCCATTCAAAAAATCTACGCAAAAGCACTGGTTTCCTTGAACAACCAAAGAGGAGCGCAAGCGATCGAGTGGATTGCCCTGGCGGGGGTTATCCTGGCCATCTTCGCTGCGATTCAGACGTTCTTTAAGGGTGATTCCGAAGTCGGTGAGGCAGTTTCTACGACTCTTTCCAATATCATCAAAGGCATCAGCGGTGAATAAAGCGGGTGTGCTGGCATGTAGGCATCGGTCATGCCAGCTTTCTTTACATAATGAGAGTTGATAAGAGGAGGAGGTACGGATACCGTCATGAATTCAACGAAATTACTCTTTATCGCCATCCTCTTGGCTTGTTTGGTTGGTTTGTATGCCTGTTCAGCACCTGAAGCTGAACCAGTGGATACACCGCCAACCGATCCTTCTGTACAGGTAGAGCCGCAACCGAATAAAAGCGAACAGGGAAAGAACGATACACCTAAGTCAGACGTACCGGATCGAGACGAACAGCTACAGGCACTGAAGGCGATGATCCCTACGGAATTAAAGAAAATACCCGAGACTGCTGAGGAGTATTACAGTTTACTGCCTGGCAGATTCTCCGGCACCGACTATAGTGAGCAAGAGGAAGAAATTCAAAAGGTTATTAAACAAATCCCTAATATCAAAAATCCTGACGAAGAAACAATCAAATTGTATTATTTAGCTTTGCTGGGGCTATTTGCGGAGGATTATCCGGAGCCACAGGCGATCATTGACCAGATTAAGCTGAATTCCTTTGGCAATCCTGATTTAGATGATCCACGCTTTCAATTCAAAGAGCAGTACAACGTGATGATCGTCCTGGATGCCAGCGGGAGTATGGGGCATATGGCCGGAAATAAAACGCGGATGGAAGCAGCCAAAGAAGCGATCCGCTCCTTCGCAGCATCGCTTCCGCAAGAGGCACGTGTAGGACTCCGCGTCTATGGGCATGAAGGAAGCGGTGCGGAATCCCAGAAGCAACTCTCTTGCAGTAAAAGTGACGTAATGTACCCAATACAAGCTTACGATCCGCAAAAAATGGATGCAGCCTTGGCGGAATTCAAACCGGCTGGTTGGACTCCAATCGCTCTAGCCTTGCAGCAAGCACAGGAAGATCTACTGCCTTATAAAGGTGAAAACAGCACGAATATTATTTACTTGGTCAGCGACGGAATTGAAACATGCGGTGGTGACCCTGTAGCGATTGCCAAACAGTTGGGCAATTCGGATATAACCCCGATCGTCAATGTAGTCGGATTTGGAGTCGACGGAGAAGGGCAGCGACAGCTTAAGCAGATCGCGGAAGCTGCTGGCGGGCGCTACGTATTAATTCAGGATCAAGCAGAGCTGCAACGTGAGTTACAGCAGGCGAAAGAAATCGCTTGGAAGTGGATGGAATGGAAAAGTGATGCTTCACATGATGCATTGCTAGCGAATCGATACCAAGCTTTTGACATCATTAACTACGGCTCCAGCTGGTACCTAAAGTCTGTCTCGCAAAGTCATAACTTTATCTCTGTCTTTGCCGATCTGAAAAGGCTAAAGATCTTGGATCGGGACACGGTAGCTGCCCTTGAAAAAATCGAGAAACAGCAGGACAAGGTTATTGTCAACCACGGAAAGGAACTTGAGGCGTTTCTGAAAGAACTCAATGAAAAGTCCTACAAAGAAGTGGTCACTGCTATACAGCAGACATATAACCTTGGAAAAAAGTAGTATGACAAGATGAGAAAAAACTAGCGTGGCACAGGAGGGTTGGCTAGTGGATAAAAGACGAGGAAGACCCTGGATTGCTGGTATCTTCGCCTTTTTAATTCTTTTGATGAATGCTTTCCCCGTGATCGTGCTGGCAGAGGGAGCTACCTTACAACCACCGACGATGCAGGTGCCGGACTACCAGACGCCTGATCTCCAGGCACCGGAATGGGAAGTTCCAAAGCTGGACGGCGTTCAGTGGGATATGCCTCAACTGGAGCCTCCGCCCGGAAGTGTCCCGGCCTGGGATACGCCTCAGCTACAGTCTCCAGACGGGAATGCGCCTCAATTGCAGCCGCCTGGCGGAAATGCGCCTCAACTGCAGGCTCCAGACGGTCAGGCTCCTGCGTTGTCAGCACCAAATGGGAGCGGGCCTGATTTGCAGGCACCGGGTGGCAGTGGATCTACATCGGGAAGTAATGGCGGTGGGGTTCCACAGCTTACCCCTCCTGGTCTGGATTCAAACACAAAACGTCCGGAACCATTTGGCGAGACGGTAGGCTACAAGGCAATGGAGCTAACCTTCAAGGACGTCATCGGTGACACCCTCAGCTACAGTGCAGACTTGCTGGAGCAGGGGCAGGTTTCTACCGGAGCGGGAGCGGGAGGATATGCCAAAGTCCTGTTTACCCTTGGGTTAAAAGGGATGGACATCGGTCTGCAGGGTACGGATTACCAGAACTATACCAGTGGTGCTCTCGACCTCATGGGAGCGAAGGGTGCGTACGATAACTACAAGTTCGTTCTCCAGCAGAAAGCCAACGCTGTAGCCAATGCGGCAAATGCCCAGCGCTCAATCACAAATGGGGCTCAAGCAGTCAATAATGCAGTGCGGGTACCGGGTCTAGTCACCGGATTGAATGTGGGAGTTGCAGCGATCAGTTTGCCATTTGATGCGTTTAATACGTACACGTCATTTAGCCAGATTGATGATCCCAGCCTTACCCCAGAGCAGCAAGGAGAGAAGTTTCTCGATGGCGTCAGCAACCTGGGAAGCACCCTGATGGACGGAGGGGTGATCGCTTCTGTCATACCTGGTGGACAGACGGTAGCTGTAGTGCTTGTAACCGCAGGGGGAGTACTGTGGCTCGGCGGCAAGGCGCTCAAGTGGATTGACAAGTTGGCAGATGGAAAAATAGGCAAGTGGCTCAAGGAGAAAACCACCGGTGCCATCGACTGGGCGAAGGATAAAGTAGGCGATGCGATCGGTTGGGTAAAATCCATATTCTCCTAGGCGTGTAGGAAATGAACCGCTCTGCATCGTATACAGACAACATGAATGACAATTTGGAGCTGGAGGGAATGCACGCATGGTTGGACGCATGATCGTAAAGGAAACAGCGCAAGTACGAGAACAGATCAACAAATATAAACGCTTCCTGGAAAAGCCGGACTTGTTTAATCATGCGGCAATATTCGAAGATCAAGTCTATTACAATGTCCAGTACTGGAGATGGGGGAAAAACGAGGCGAGCGGTTATCTGATCCTGCGCAGTGACGGGAGTGTGCCGCCTCGTGCCGAGGCCGCGCCTGTCGTTCGCCTTTTTATGTCCCATAACAACGCTGCTATTAATTTTACACAAGATTTCGCAGTGGATAAGGAGAAGCCTGTATGGATGTATCAGCAAAAACGGGATTATCTGCGGGCGCTCCTTCCAGTCTGTGAACAAGCGATGGGTGCACAGACGCGCCAGGATGCAGATGATGTGATCGAGATGTGCGACACGATGGTCAAAAGCGTGGATGAATTGCAGGCGATCTACGAACGGGGGATGCGTTACCACAACGATATGCTCGCACGCAATTATACGACGATCGACGACGAGAAGAATATGCGGGATGCCCTGCTTGAGTCAGATTACATTTTGTACCGACGTTTGCGCAGGCAGGTAGAACTGCAGGATGCAGTTGATCGCTTGCACAATTTTTTTGCCACATCCCGGCTGGAGTTGGCCCGAGAGCAAGGTGAGATGGCGAAGAAGCTTGTGGCGCTGCTGCGTGACTACAAACGGGCAGAAATCAGGCGGATTATGAAACAATCCGTTCGAGACATGGAAGTAAAGGGAGTCCCCTACCGAGATTTCGAGGATATGAGAAAGGCAGTAAGTGAAAAAAATGAACAAATTTTTCGCGATGACATCATCTCCATTCTGCGGAATCCCTAGCAGTAAGAGAACGAATACAGGGAGGCTGTCTTTGTGAATCCAATGAAAGAGAGCATTCACTTTTACGCGCGTCATATCGAATCGCTTCTGTTGATTTCGGCCGTTATTGTGTTGCCGTTGCTGCTGGTGCACAATGTGGCGATTAACTACGTGAATTTTCTGGCTGCCTTGACAGGAGCACCTGTCGTCGCCAGTTTTTATAATCTGTTCTTGCTTCTGCTGTTCCTGACGTTAGTTCAGATTGTGTTCGCAAAATTCGTCATCAGCGAGATGGAGGGAGAAGAGAAACCGCTGCGCAAGGCATTCCGCACATTTTGGGAGTCCGGCTTCTCCGTTTTCCTGTATGGGATCGTCTACGTACTGGCGGTGTGTATTGGTTTGCTTCTGTTCGTCGTACCGGGGGTCATTCTGTTGGTCCTGTTTTATCTGACCCCTTATCTGACCGTCATGAAACAAGCATCTCCCTGGAAATGCTTGCGGTCTGCCTTCGAAATGGGGAAAAAGCATTTTGTTCCGATTCTGGGCTTGATTCTGTTGACGAGTGCGATCCAGTGGGTGATCGGTCTGGTCGGGCTGGCATCGGTGACGTTTATTACGACCAGCTTCGGGGCGGTTTTCTTTACGCAAATGATTTTGACAGTGCTGATCTTCCCCTTTATCGCGGTGATGTTTACGATGTACACCATCAAGTGGCGCACTGAGCTGATGCAGGCGATCGAGGCAGAAAAAATGGAAGCAGAGAGAGTAGAAGCAGAAAGATTGGTATTAGAGGGGTAGGCAGGGTTTTTCTGCGGAGGTGACTGTCTAATGAACAGATGGAGTCGGGCGTTGCAAAATGAAAGAGGCTCTGTGACTGTGGAGTTTATCGGGATTTTACCATTCGTCTTTTTGATTCTTTTGATTTTATGGCAATTTTTAACAGGTGTATATGCCGTCATCATTGCCCAGTCTGCTGCAAACGAAGCGGCAAAGGTCTACTCAATCACTGGTAATTCCTCGGAAGCTAGAAAAGCTGCACGCGAGATCGTCAACTCCGCTGGGGGAGGTATTTCTTACAACGATTCGAATTCGTCGATTTCCCATGAAGGGGATAACCTGTTCGTTGCTCGTATTGGCGTGAATCTGGATCTATTTTTTATCCCGGATTTTATCAAGCAAAACATGGAGGAAAAAGACAGGGTCATCTCGCTGAGCCGCGAGCTGCGGGGGCGGGTGGTCCATTAGATGAGACAAATAGCGGATAGCTTGCATGATCAACGAGGCAATATGACAGTGTTTGTCCTGACGATCTTTTTCTTCTTTTCACTCGTTATGTTCACGTTGCTGTTTAACATGTCGACCGTCTTTGTCGACAAGGAAGTGGCGGCGAATAGTGCGCAGCAAGCAAGTCTTGGGGCTACACAGATTGTGTACGAAGAAGCGGAGAGAGCGATCCTTGCCTATGATGCATTCATTCCGATCAACATGGTCCCTGTCTGGCCGCAGGTAGAGACGGCCGAGATCTCCTTGCGCAGTGCCCATCCAAGCTGGTCGGATAGTGAGATCCGGTATAACGCTATTGACCAGGTGCTCCGAGCCAACTTGCCGAGCAATTCTTTACTGCACGGGTACGTACGGCAATATATGGCGATTGCAGAAAGAAAAATTCAAAGTACGGTAGGCAGCATCCTGTCTTCAAACGGAGCAGTCAGAAGCGGGTCGCGAGTGAAGATGTTCAACAGCGAGCAGCGGATCGAAGTAAGGACGTCCGTCCGGTATGAGAGTGAAAATTTTGGCCTTGATTTCTTGTCTAATCATCGCGATGAGATCGAGCAGACTGCGGAGGGCAGACGCATTCGCTTCGCGGAGGTGCTTGGCTGGACAGACGTCCATCTTTCCTTATAGAGAAACAGCAGATTAGCAGCAGCAAGGAGGCGATGAGTGAGATGGCATGTACATCCAGATGGCGTCATATCGTAAGCGGCTTGGTGTTGACCTTGTCGCTTGTCGGCTGTTCTTTCGGATCAGCCGTTACCGGAACTGCAGGTATACCACGCATGCCTGAGACGACCCAAGAATTGATTGGCTCCCAGCCGGGACCGCTGGCTGGCACGCAATTTTATCTGGCGAACTATCCGCATCGGGCACAGATTGTCAAAGTCCTGGACCGTCTGCCGCCCTTGATCGACGGTATGGATCAATCTCTGATCGATGTTTACTGGGGGCAACTGCTCACATTGTTTACGGAGGATTACCTCAGTCCGCAAATGGTCGTAGATCGTTGGCGGATGGCTTCATTTGGGAGTCCGGATGTGGGAGATGCCCGTTTTTTGTTTCGCGAAAATTTCAACGTGCAGATTATCCTCGATGCGAGCGGCAGCATGAAGGAGAAAATTGGCGACAAGACCAAGATGGAGCTGGCCAAAGAGGCGATCAAGGAGTTCGCGGAGTCTCTTCCTGAGGAAGCAAAAATATCACTGAGGGTTTACGGGCATAAGGGGAGCGGTTCGGATGCGCACAAACAGCTTTCCTGCTCCAGCAGCGATCTCGTCTATCAGCTCCAATCCTATGATGCGAAGAAGCTGGACGATGCCTTGAAGCAATTTGAGCCGAACGGCTGGACCTCGATTGCGCATTCTCTGCAAATGGCGCAGCAGGACATGGCCCAGTTTTCGGCAGACAAGAATACCAACGTCATCTACCTGGTGAGTGACGGGATCGAGACCTGTGACGGCGATCCGGTCGCGGTCGCGAGAGAGCTTTCCCAGTCCGACATCATGCCGCTCCTGAATGTGATCGGCTTTGACGTCAACGCAGAGGGCCAGAAGCAATTGAAAGAAATCGCGGCTGCCTCGGAAGGTCTGTACGCCAACGTCACCAATCGCGAGCAATTCAAGCAAGAGCTGGAGCGTGCCAAAGAGATCGCGCAAAAATGGGAGCAGTGGAAGCGCGATGCCTTGTCCGAAGTCGATGCGGTATTGATCGACCGGAAAAAATGGATCGATGCCTACGATCGGGATTGGTACGAGAAAAACTGGCGGGAAAGCCTCAATGTCGGCGCAGCCATCGATTATCTGACCGCGACAGGCAAGCTGGGCAATCAGCCGCGGGAATATCTATTGCAGAAGCGCCGGGAAAGAGAGGCGCTGGTCACGCAATCCAAGGAGGAGCTGATCGACTACCTGGTCGGCTTGACGACGCAGACCTACAGCGAAATGCGCTCGGAGATTGAGGAGAAGTACAGCGGAGGGTAGGTTGAGGTATTACAAACAATTGTGGCGTGGAGAGTGTAATCTTGTCCACGTCTTTTTTTCGTATGTGGGCAAAAACTTCACTGATAAACCCGCTCAAATAAGCTCGAAGACTAACTGAAGTTGGTCGAGGAAAAAGGGGAGATAAGCGAAGGCATTTGGGATCTTGACCAAGTCGGAACGGAGAAGGGGCCAACCTTGATTCACCTCTTCGAGGCGGCTGCTTTTGGCCGCAGTTCCGCCTTTGGAGTGGAGGCGGCCAGGGATGACTCCCAGCGAAGATCCCAACCCGCCGTAGCGTTCTCACCTTTTTCCTCACCACCTCAACAGTCTGATGACAACCAACGAGTTATTTTCTCACGAAAACGGAAAATAGAATTTTCCGAAAAAAGTTGTTAGACTTGTTGTATAAGTTTTTCCATGCAAAAGGGGGAGGATGGAAGATGAACACGAAGGAACTCAACCAGGCCCTGCAGACGTATATCCGCACCGATACATTCCCGGTCGGAATCAAGATCGTAAAAACGGAAGACGACCTGCCAGAGAAAACAAAGCGGCCCATGCGCGATTTCGGCTACCAGATCACGATTTGTCAGGCGGTCGGATTTTCGCGACGCTACGGCTGGAGTATCGCCATGAATGGCTCCGATCTCTCCTGTCCCATCGCGCAAGTGGCGTTTGGCTACGAACCACAGCTGCCCTTTTATACTGAAGGAAATCTGGCTTGCGGCATGTACACCGACAGCCTGGAAGCGGGAGCAGTAAGCGAACAGGATGTGCCGAAGCTGTCAGCGGAGGAGACCGGGTATTACGTCTCCTATCCATTGGATCGTGCAACAGTTGAGCCGGATGTAGTCGTAATCTACGGCAATTCGGCTCAGGTGATGCGTCTGGTCGCAGGGATGCTGTACAAGCGGGGCGGCTCTATTCCCTCGACGTTTTCCAGCCGTGCCGACTGTGCGGATATTGCCATCAAGCCTTTGCAGACTGGCGAGCCCCAGGTCATCGTACCTTGTTATGGAGACCGACTGTTCGCCCAGACACAAGACCATGAGATGGCCTTCAGCTTCCACTATCGGGATTCCGAGGAGCTGGTAGAGGGTCTGGCTGGCACGCAAAAAGGCGGCGTGCGTTACCCGATTCCTTCCTTCTTGCGCTATCAAGCCGAGTTTCCTCCGACTTATCAAAAGCTGAATCAACTGTTTGCTGAGAAAGGGGAAAATGCCTGACGCTTTGTGCGTCAGGTTTTATTGTTGTCTGTCAGCCGTTCCATACATATATACAGTCCAGATGTTTTGGTATTCCTTCCACTGCTTCAGATCCACCCGATAGACAACCTTGTTTTTGGTATTTTTGATTAAATAGATTGAATTGCATGACAATATCCACTATGATGATCAAAGGTCGATAAAAAAAATCTTATCGAAGAGAGGGATCGTCATGACAAAAGCACTGGTGATTGGCGGGACTCAGTTTTTTGGCAAGCGTTTGGTACGCAATCTCGTGGACAGCGGCTGGGATGTAACGATTGCAACACGCGGCAGAACGCCTGACCCGTTTGGCGACAGCGTACAGCGTCTGATCATTGACAGGGAGGACAGGAAAACGCTTGAGGACGCACTCGGGAGTACGGACATCTTTTATGATTGCGTATTCGATCAATCCTGCTATTCTCCGATCGAGGTTAAAGATGCCTTAGAGGTACTAAAAGGAAGAGTCGGCCATTATTTGTTTACGTCTACCATGTCTGTCTACGACTATGGCGCATCCAAGAAAGAAACGGAATACGACCCCTATACCTACCCGATCGAGTTGAAATCCCGCAGAGAATACATAGGGGCTTCAGGGTACAAAGAGGCGAAGAGACAAGCAGAAGCTGTCTTGTTTCAGACAGGTAATGTACCCGCGACTGCAATTCGCTTTCCGCTGGTCATTGGGCAAGACGACTACACGGGGCGCTTGCAATTTCATGTCGATCGGGTGAAGGCGGGAGAACCGATCGGAATCGCCAATCCCGAAGCGAGACTTGGCTACATCGATTCCGAGGATGCTGCCCGGTTTATCCAGTTCGCGGCTGAGCAAAAGCTGCAAGGCCCCTACAATCCTGGCTCTGCCGGGGATCTCTCCCTGCAGGGATTGCTTGACCGCATTGCGAGAGCAGCGGAGAAAGAGGCTATCATTGTCCCACCGTCGGAGAAAGAATCAACTTCCCCGTACAATTTCGAGGATTCTCTTTCCCCCGATGTGAGCAAGGCTGCGGCGACGGGCTTCGAGTTTCGCAAGCTGGATGATGTGTTGGATGATTTGATTCAGTATTACTTGCAAAAGTAAAGAGACTTCCTCCACAAGAAAAGGAGGTTCCGGAACATTTCTGGGACCTTCTTTTCTTTATGAGGTGCGGTTCAAAAATGTAACATATTTCCAAGTGGAGACGTCTTTACAAACGGGGGTTAACAGAAGAAAGGAGAAATGATGGATGCAGAAATTCAGAACAATTACAAGTATGCTACTTTTATGTGGGGGGTTGGTGCTTGGAGGCTGCAGCAATGAACCTGCCTCTGCTCCGGCCCCGACAGAAAAGCAAGTGATAAACGTTGATCTGACAGCTACAGTTGTTAAGGAAAAATTGAAGCTGGGAATGTCCAAGGAGGAAGTAAAAAACCTGCTAGAGGTCGACTATGATGCCGAGGTAACGAGCTCCAAGAACGATACCAAGATGTGGCGGTATGATTTTGGAAAAAAGGAAGGATACACCTTTACAGCACCGGACAACATGGATGAAGTCGACATACAGGGATTGGAGGACGGGTCCCTGAAATCACAGTTATTTGTCGAGTTTGATAAAGAGGAAAAAGTGCTGAGCTTTGCTTTTTACAGCAAGAATGAAAAAGGAGAGCTTGTGGAATCCCGTCTGATGCAAGATGGTACGGTGAAAGAGAGCACAATCAAAAAATAGGGTAGACAAAAAACAGCCGCACTCTGAAAAGAGGCGGCTGTTATGTATGTCCGAATCATCCCTGGAATTAAACCAGATTCTCTGGATTCAAGCCTTCCAGCTCCGGCAAGACAAACCGTCCGTCTTTGCGGATCAGCACGTCGTCGAACCAGATCTCCCCGCCGCCGTACTCAGGCCGCTGGATTTGCACCAGATCCCAGTGGACGGAGGAGCGGTTGCCGTTGTCCGCTACATTGTACGCGTTGCCTGGTGTAAAGTGGAAGCTGCCGGCAATCTTCTCGTCGAACAAAATATCCAGCATCGGGTGCAGGATATGCGGATTGAAGCCGATCGCAAACTCGCCGATATAGCGCGAGCCTTCGTCCGTATCCAGGATGTCGTTCAATGCCTTGGTGTTGGAGCTGGTGGCTTCGACGATTTTTCCTTCTTTAAAAGTAAATTGCACGTCGGTGAAGGTCGTGCCGTTGTAGTTGGTCGCGGCATTATAGTAGATCGTTCCTTCGACCGAATCGCGGACAGGAGCCGTGTACACTTCGCCGTCCGGGATGTTGCGCTTGCCGTCGCACTTGATCGCGCCAATTCCTTTGATGGAAAAACGCAGATCCGTTTTCGGCCCGACGATGCGAACGCGGTCGGTGCGATCCATCAGTTCCTTGAGCGGTGTCATGGCACGGGACATTTTGGCGTAGTCCAGATTGCAGACGTCGAAGTAAAAGTTCTCAAATCGCTCCAGGCTCATGTTGGACAGCTGGGCCATCGATTTGTTCGGGTAGCGCAGGACCACCCAGCGTTTGTTGGCAACGCGTTCATTCGTATGTACCTTTTGATAGAGAACGCGGGCGTAGATGCCCATTTTGTCCTCCGGCACATCAGATAGCTCGTTGATATTCTCGTAGGCGCGGATGGCGATGTAGGCGTCCATATCTTTCATCCGCTCATATTCGTACTTCGCCATCAAGGCCATATGTTCTTCGCTTGTTCCTTCATATAGTGCACGCAGCACTTCCTGATCCTTGAGCGTTACCAGCGGGAGCGCTCCGACTGCAAAAGCCTCGCGAACCAGCGCACGCACCATCTCCGGCTGAAGTCCTGTGTTTTCGATCAGCAGCTTTTCCCCTTTTTGCAGGTTCAGCGAGTAACGAATAAGCCGGCTCGCCAGTTCGTTAATCCGTGGATCTGCCATAGCTAGACAACCCCTTAGATAAAAATTTTTTTACTAATTCCTATTATGGCACAACT
>DASQMM010000618.1:0-9278 GCA_035645495.1 Brevibacillus sp.
TCCCAATTCTGATTATCATCAAAGAAAATCCACCTAAGTATGTTTGTATCCATCTTCTAATCCTATCCTAAAACAAAGAAAACAGGACAGCCTTTCGGCTATCCCAAAACTTATAAATTCCTGTCTGTCAAAAAAGAACCTGCGAGGAATTCCCTCGCAGGTTCTTTGGATTTACCCAAAACGTCCTGTAATATAATCTTCGGTTCGCTTGTCCGCAGGATTTTGAAAAATGGTCGACGTCTCATCTACCTCAACCAGCACGCCGTTGAGGAAAAACGCCGTCTTATCCGAGATGCGGGCTGCTTGCTGCATATTGTGCGTGACGATCACGATCGTATACGTGGCTTTCAACGTCTCGAGCAGCTCCTCGATTTTCGCCGTAGAGATCGGGTCGAGTGCGGATGTCGGCTCGTCCATCAGCAGGATCTGCGGCTGGACTGCAAGTGCGCGCGCGATGCAGAGCCGCTGCTGCTGTCCACCGGAAAGACCTGTCGCTGGTTTTTTCAGAACATCCTTCACTTCCTCCCAAAGCGCTGCTGCCTTCAGGCTGTTCTCCACGATCTCGTCCAGCTTGTCGCGATCCGTCAAGCCGTGCAGCTTGGGGCCGTATGTGATATTGTCATAAATGCTCTTGGGAAACGGATTTGGATGCTGAAACACCATTCCGATCCTTTTGCGCAGACCTTCTACATCGACTTGCGGACTGTAGATGTCCTCGTCAAAAACTTTTACCGAGCCGGTAATTTTTGTATGGGCAATCGAGTCGTTCATTCGATTCAAAGTCCGTAAAAATGTTGATTTCCCACATCCAGACGGACCGATCAAGGCAGTGATGGCATGGGAGTCGACATCCAGGTTGATGTCATGGAGAGCCTGTTGCTTACCGTAAAAGAGATTTAGCTCTCGCACCGAAATGACACGCATACGGTTCTCGCTCCTTCATTGTTGCACAGTTTTATTCTCGCTCTCTCACTATACCTGTCAATTATGGTGTTTCCGTATAGATAAGATGAAGTTTTCATTAATTTTTGAAGGAAGGTAAAGATCAGGTAAAGATTATTCCCGATCTATCGACGATCCTCCCAGCGGCTCCTACAATTAGGGCTGAGTACGTTGCCATAAAAAAGGGAGAGCTGATGATGTCCCCATCATTCTTGAATTTTCGCATTTCATCCATTTATTCTCGGACAATTTTCACCAGGCTGTTCTTCGGAATTTTGGCAATGGTCGTCGCCATGATGGTGACGGCAGGTTTTTTTATCAGCTATCAATCAGAAGCGATGCTTGCGGAGAAAACCCGGCAACAATTGACGCAGGTCTCGCTCACCACCTTGACGGAGGCAAGTCATCGCGTGAAGGCGATCGTAGCCACCCTACAATCATTTGGATCCGCTTACGAAACGGGAAAAGTGACCAACAGCCAGGTATTTGACATCTTTTCCGATCTGGCAGCGCAACACCCGACGATATCAGAGATACAGCTGGCAACCACAGACGGAAAGTACCTTACGTTTCCCGGTTCACCCGTCGATGCGTACGATCCGAGGACGACAGAATGGTACAGCCAGGCACTCCACTTGCAAGATCAATCGGCATACATATCAGATGTCTTTCAATTTTCCCAAACCGAGTTTCCCAAAATCGCTGTCTCGCTTCCTCTCCAAAAGGATGACGGACAGACCGCTGGGGTCGTCGTTGCCTTTGTTTCCGTCCCCAAGCTGAGTGAGTTTATCAGTGGTATTCAGATAGGCAGCACCGGTTACGCGATGATTGTAGATCAATATGGCAAGCTGGTTGCCCATCCCGATGCGAACTACGCATTGACTCGCCCAGCCTTGGAGCAGCTTCCCGTCGTGAACGCGGTGATGGCAGGCAACGCAGGCGTACAGACCGTCCATCTCGACCAGGCAGACTATCTGGCTGCCTTTCAATACGACCCCTGGCTTCGCTGGGGAATCATCGTTTTGCAGGGAGTAGCCGAGTTGGAACAGGAAGTCCAACGCCTGCAATGGACCATCCTCACCATCTCCCTGATCGGTTTGGCGGCTTTGTCCGTGCTGTTGTATGGATACGTCCGCAGAATCGTCGCTCCCATCAAGGAAGCGCAGCAAAAAATGACCGCCTTTAGCGAGGGGAATCTCAGCCTGGTGATGCATGTAAAAACCCAAGACGAGCTTCGGCAGCTGGCGGACGGTTTCAATCGCATGAGCGGACAACTCAACGGGATCATACGCAAGATCCAGCATGCCATATCCGATGTGAAGCAGATTGCCCTCCATGTCGAAGACGGCTCCAAACGCTCCCATGCCATTCAAAGCGGAGTGACGAACGTTACGGAAAGGCTATCGCACGAGATGGACGCCCAGCACCAGCAGATTGCGGACATCCACGATCATATGGATAGCATCGCGCAGGAAATGAACCGAATCACTACCCTGCTGCAAAATGCCCTCGAACAGAATCAGAAATCAAGCCAGCAAACTGCGAGCACTTCATATTCCATCGAGCAGCTGCAAACGGAAATGAAGAGGATCTCCGAAGATATGCGCACTTCGCTGCAAGCGGTATCGGCCATGAGGGAAAGCATGGGTGACATTCACAACATCTCCGGCATGATCATGGATATTTCCAAGCGCACCAAGCTCTTGTCCTTGAACGCTCGTATCGAAGCGTCCCGCGCTGGAGAGGCCGGCCTGGGTTTCGGAGTTGTGGCTGACGAGATCGGACAGCTCAGCGCGCAGACCGAGACAGCTACCTCTCGTATCCAGCAAGTGATTGCAGCAGGGGAACAACGCATGGAACACGTCTCCCGCTGCATGCAAACCACAGATACAGCTACTCTGGAAGCGATTCATACCCTCAGACAGGCAACCGATACGTTTGCACAAACGGTCCAGCTCAGCGATACGTTTACCGCTCAGTTCGCGGCGATCCAGCAGCTCTCCACTTCTATACGACAGCATAGTCAGCTCATCCTGGAGCGCGTAAATACGCTTTCTGCTTCCGCTGTCGAGGTGTTGGACGGCATGCAGCAAGCTGTAGCTTCCAATCAAGAAAGCCTGAGCTACTCCCAGCAATTCCTGAACGACGCTGCCAAACTGACCGATGTCGTCGAAGATTTGGAACAGGAAATCCGCTTTTTCCAGACAACAACAGAGAAGCCCTCCGCGTAGAGGGCTTCTTCTTGTTTGCATTCCGTTATCAGCCAAATCGGCCGCTGATGTAGGCTTCCGTTTTTTCGTTTTCGGGAGTAGTGAAAAGCTTGGAGGTATCGTTGTATTCAATCAGCTCACCCATCAGAAAGAAGGCGGTTTTGTCCGAGATGCGGGCTGCCTGATGCAAATTGTGGGTCACGATCACAATCGTGTACTCCTCCTTCAAGCTCATCACCAATTCTTCGATTTTCATTGTCGAGATGGGATCGAGAGCCGAAGCCGGTTCATCCAAAAGCAGAATGGTCGGCTGCATGGCGATCGCCCTCGCAATGCAAAGGCGCTGTTGTTGGCCACCAGAGAGCGAGAGAGCCGACTCCCGCAGGCGGTCCTTCACTTCATCCCAGAGCGCGGCCTTGCGCAGACTTTCTTCTACAACCTCGTCCAGCTTTCGCTTATCGGTCAGGCCGTGAAAGCGCGGGGCAAACGCAATGTTTTCATAGATGGACTTAAAAAACGGGTTGGCCCGCTGAAAGACCATTCCGATAACCTGACGCAGTCCCTCAATATTTACATCCGCACTGTTGATATCCGTCCCATCCACCTCGATCGAACCCGTCACCCGGCAAGAAGGAACCAGATCATTCATCCGGTTCATGCTGCGCAAGAGCGTGGATTTGCCGCAGCCGGAAGGACCGATAAAAGCAGTGACGGAATTGCGATCAATATCCATGTGAATATTGGATACTGCCCGTTTTTCCCCATAGTAAACCGACACATCGCGCGTCCGAATGATCGTCTTTTCCAAGGTCTTCACACTCATGGCTTCCACCCTTTCCTAATTGGCCCCTGATGTCATCTTTTTGTAGATCCATGCGCCAAACCAGCGCGCCGAGAGATTAAACAGCAGGACGGCAATAATCAGGACCGCTGCGGCACCATCTGCCACATCGCGCGCATCCGGAGCCAAGCCTTCGCTGTTTACCTTCCAGATGTGTACTGCCAGAGTCTCCGCCGGTCGGAACGGGTTGAGCGGAGAAGTCGGACCACTCAGAGAAAATTGGCTAAAGTCGAGGTCAGGTGACGACATTCCCGCAGTAAACAAAAGCGCGGCGGCTTCCCCGAAGACACGGCCCGAGGCGAGAATCGTTCCGGTCAGAATCCCCGGCAAAGCAGCAGGCAAAATCACAGAGACAATGGTCCGCCATTTGGTGATGCCCAAAGCAAGACTTGCCTCTTTTTGACTGCGCGGTACGTTGCGAATCGCATCTTCCGTGACACGCACCAGGAGAGGCAGATTGAAGACGGTCAGGGCCAATGCCCCGGAAAACAGGGTGTATCCCCATCCCGTCATGTTGACGAAGACCAAGAGTCCGAACAGACCCACGACGATAGACGGCAGCGAGGACAACACCTCGATGCTCATACGGATAAACTGCGTAAATTTGTTGTCCGGCGCGTATTCCGCCATGTAGATGCCTGCGCCAAGCCCAAGCGGCAAGGCGATCAGCATCGTCAATACGAGCAGGTACAAGGAGTTGAACAATTGCGGTCCAATCCCGCCGCCTGCCTTCACAATATCAGGCGGTGAAGTGAGAAAATCCAGGTTCAGCTTATGCCAGCCCTGCGTCAGGATGAAACCGAGCAATCCGAGCAAGGTGCCAATGATCAACACTGCAATCAGGGTCAGAATGATAGTCGCGGCGCGATCCATGATTTTTGCTCTCATTTGTTCACCAGTCCTTTTCTACCGATGATGCGCAGGATCATGATGAAGACGAAGGACATTAACAAAAGCAGCAAGGCCATCGACCACAGCGCATTATTGTAAGGAGTTCCCTGAATTGTGTTCCCCATGTTCAGGGTGATTCCGCTGGTCAACGTGCTGATTGGATCGAGCAAGCTGCCCGGGAGCTTGGTAGTGTTACCAATCACCATCTGGACCGCCAGCGCCTCCCCGAATGCCCGCGCCATCCCTAGGACAATGGCAGTGAGGCATCCCGGCAAGGAAGAGTGCAGCACGACATTCCAGATGGTTTGCCAACGTGTCGCCCCCAAAGCCAAGGACGCATTGCGCAAATCCTGCGGCACTGCCGAGATCGCATCAGCCGCTACGCTGGTAATCGTCGGCAGAATCATCAAGGCGAGAACCAGTCCGCCCGCCAATAGACTGAAGCCAAGCACATCAAACTGTTCGCGTATAAACGGCACAAGCAAGGTAAGCCCGACATACCCGTAGACCACTGACGGGATTCCCACCAGCAATTCAATGACAGGTTTCAAGACTTTCTTGCCGAAGTTCGGGTACAGCTCAATCATGAAAATGGCAGCGCCAATGCCGAGAGGAGCTGCTATCAAAGCCGCCAATGTCGTAACCAGAAAGGAGCCGAGAATGAAGGGAAAGACGCCGTAGACGGCGGGCTCGCCCTCAGGGTCCCACTTGACCTGGCTCAAAAATTCCGTGATGCTGATTCCGTTCACGAAAAACGTAGACAACCCTTTGGAAGCGATAAAGTACGTAATCGACAAGACTACGATGATCAACAATGCCGCACAAACGGTAGCGATGAGCCTGCCGGTCACATTCTCCGTCCATTGGCGTTTGTTGCTGGTCAACATTTTCCGTGCAATCCCTGATTGTGATGGAGTGTCAGTACGATGGGTCATGATTCCCCTCCTTGGAAAAGGGACAGCAAGCAAAATAAGGGGGAAGCGCCCCCTCACCCCTCATTTTGCCAAAACTGTCTATATGCTTGCTTATTTTTGTTTGATGGTTCCGTCTGCTGCACGATCTACTTTCATCTCTGTAATCGGCAGGAAGCCCAGATCCTTCACGGCTGTTTTCTGTACTTCGTCAGTCACGATATATTCGAGGAACGCTTTGGCACTGCCAGTCGGCTCGCCTTTTGTATACATGTGCTGATACGCCCACACCGGATATTGATTGGTCGCGATGTTCTCGCCGTTCGCTTCCACGCCGTCCAGCTTCAATGCTTTGACAGAATCATTGATGTAGGACAGTGCCAGGTAACCAATCGCTCCTGGTGTTTCAGCGATGATTTTGCGAACAGTACCCGAGGAATCCTCGGTGATGCCTTCTGCTTCCTCAGTGCCATCCAGAGCGAATTTGCTGAAGGTTGCGCGAGTACCGGAAGATTTCGGACGGTTAACCAAGGTCACTTTTGTGTCAGGGCCGCCAACCTCTTTCCAGTTGGTGATTTTGCCGCTGAAAATATCAATCAGTTGTTGCTTGCTCAGATTGTCGATGCCGATTTGCGGATTCACGACAGCTGCCATGCCAACTACTGCGACTTTGTGGTCTACCAACTCACTTGCGGGGATGTCTTTTTTCTCTTCTGCGAAAATATCAGAGTTCCCGATTGTAGCAGCTCCGCTGGATACTTGGCTCAAGCCGGTTCCGCTACCTCCGCCTTGCACTTGAATTTGCAAGCCTGGGTTTTTCGCCATGAAATCTTTGGCAACTTGTTCGACCAGAGGTTGCATCGCCGTAGAGCCTACTGCTGTAATCGGTTCGTTGCTTTTTGTCTCAGCGCCTGCATTGCCAGAATTGGATTCCGGTGCCGGTGTCTGTGTCCCGCCGGATTGTTGTTGCGGTTGAGATGGAGTTGCCGCGTTGCTTCCACAACCTGCGAGCAAAGCACCCACAACAGTCAGAGCCATAAACATTTTGCTGAGTTTTTTCATTGGATGAAAATCCTCCCCGTTTTGTAAGGTCATTATTTTTGGTCTTTTCACTTACAAAGTTTACAGGGGGAATGTTGTTCTATTGTGTTGGGATTGTAAAGCTTTCTTAAAGATCGTCACGATTCGGGATGTTTCATAGAATAGTGGGGAATACTGAAAATCATTCTTTGCCAGGGGGGTTGATCGAACGTGGATCAATTGGCCTTGTTTCTCATTATTGTTGGAGCCTTAAACTGGGGATTGATCGGCTTCTTTCAGTTTGACCTGATCTCAACTCTTTTCGGTGAGGAAGAATCCATCGTCTCTCGGATTGTCTACACGGCCGTCGGCTTGGCCGGCGTCTATTCCATCAAATTTCTCTTCGGCCGCCGCGAACAGCCAAGCCCGGAGAACGGTTCGTAGGTCCCTCAATGAAAAAGCACGTCCCAGACTCAAACGGGACGTGCTTTTTGTGGTATCGGTTATTGCGCAACCTCATCACGCGTCAGTGGCTCTACAATATCAACGTGCCCCATCAGCGATTCTGCCGGTTTCCCATCCTCCAAAATCACGATGCTTTTAACCTCTGGAAATTGGAACAGGGTTTTCTTCAACGCATCCAGGGCCATGATTTCACCGCTGGAGCCAAGGTTGTACACGTTATGGCTATCCGCGTCAATGGTCAATTTGCCTTCGTCAAAGGTTAGCGAGTGGTACTTGAAATCGACCCACAAGGGAAAATGCTTCTCTTTTTCTTGCGGAGCCTCCAGAAGTGCGACCGCCTTCTTGTACTTTTCCAGATCATCCGCAAACGCAATCTCCTGTTTCTCCTCCTGCAAAGCGAGCAAGTCGTTGTCGGAATAGAACACGGATATGGTTTGTTTGGTCAAGCTGGAACCGGACGGCTGTTCTGTTGGCGCACCAGTCTGTGGCGCAGGCTCCGGTACTGGAGCGGGAGCTGGGGCAGCATTTTGTTGACCGCAGCCAGCAGCCAAAAGCAGCAGCGCAAATAGACCGAGTCCAACCAGGCGACGTCTGTAGTTCATCTTATCCTCCTTACTGCGAGCTGCCTTATTGATAGGATTGGTAATACTCCCGAATGGCAGCTACAAGTGCTTTCGCAATTTTCTCCTGGAAATCAGGAGAAGTCAGCTTGCTGTTTTCCTTGGGGTTGCTGAGGAACCCTGTCTCTGTCAGAACAGCAGGCATTTTCGTATGCTTGATGACGTA
Source organism: Brevibacillus sp. (assembly GCA_035645495.1). Classification (GTDB taxonomy): domain Bacteria; phylum Bacillota; class Bacilli; order Brevibacillales; family Brevibacillaceae; genus Brevibacillus. The sequence continues at coordinate 8,067 of DASQMM010000618.1, forward strand.
AAAGCCTGATGCCTTCACACCGCGATCCTGGAATTGCGTAGCTCCTTGGAGATGCTTGTGGACAAGCTGCGCAAACTCCTTGCTGTTGGCATTGTAATAGAAGCTTTCCGTTCCGCCACTGTTCGGATTGGAAAAGGAATTGGCATGGATGGACAGAAACAGGTCTGCATCCCAGTCGTTGGCGATGGCAACCCGCTCAGACAGCTCCAAAAATACGTCTGTACTGCGAGTCGGGACGACCTGGAACTCTGGATACTGCTTCAAGAGCTCTACTACTTTATTGGCTACCGCGAGGGTGTAATCCTTCTCGTGATTGCCAGTTACACCTAATGCACCCGGGTCCTTTCCGCCATGTCCGGCATCAACTACGATCAGATAACCGGTTTTGCGAGGTTGCGGGATCAGCTTTACCTCAATTCCGTCCTCGGTATAGGACAGGGTGTACTTACTCTTTTGATTCAATTCAATGACGACACGAACGGTATTCGGCGAGCTTTGGAACTGGCTAAAGCGCAGATCGGCTATCAACGCATCCTCTGCTTTTGCCGCTTCTGCCATTTCGTCTGCTTCTTCATCTGAGACGTCATCGTCAGCAGGCTCGTCCGACTTATCGCTTTCATCGTCTTCTGCTTTCGAATCCGCGTCTGTAGCTGTCTCTTCTTCTTGGTCAACCGACCCCTGATAACCGTAGCTTTGCGGGATCAAATCCTCATCGAGAACCGTATGCGGCAGGTCGAGCACGATGCGATGCGGTCCGTTTAACACGATTGCCTCCGCACCGACTGGCAGTGTTGTCTCGATATGTACGTACTCCCCGTCTGCTTCTACTTCCTTCAGATAGCTGAGACGTTCGATCTCTACTTGGTTCTTCTTTTGATTCCAGGCAAATGTACCGCTGAGCTCCGCTTCCAACTGCGCGAGCGGCAAGGTCAGCTGGCCATCAATGGTGCGTCCTCGCTCCGGCCGTTTCCAAGCATGATTTTTGAGCCCGAACTGATCCGCAACTGCCTGCGCGGATACGTAGTACGTATCGTCCGCCTGATAAAACTTCCAAGCATCCGGAGCTTTTTGACCATTCAACTCGACTTGCGGCGTCTCGTTGGCGATCACCGTACGGGTGCTTTCTTCCCAGCCCACCGTCACTCCGAGTGATTCACCGACAAAGCGAAGCGGCAAAAGCATTCTCTGGTTTTTCATGACTGGCGGCGCATC
>DASQMM010000619.1:0-2497 GCA_035645495.1 Brevibacillus sp.
TTTTCCGGACGCGCCAAAGGAACCGATTTCCGCATCAGAGCTGATCCGCCAGCAGCAGGAGATCCTGGCTCGGAACGGCGAGAATCAAAGGAAACGCCAACGGCTGACGCAGATTCAGGCGGCCTTTGCAAGCCAAGCACAAGAAGTTGAGCGGTTGAAAGCTATGCTCAAAGAGGCCGAAATTAAATACGGTCAACTTGCAGCAGATCTGGAGATCGCTCAAAAAGACACGCTCGACCTGCTTGACGAGTCGACCGAAGAACTAGAAGCCAACATCCGCCAAATCGACGAAATCAACCGAAAAGTCAGAGCGAATCTGGATAAGGACAAGGCCGAAACAGACGCTAACGACTACCGCGTACAATATGAGGCGCTGACGGCCGAGATCAACACAATCCGGCAGCAAAAGACTGATTTGCTGACCACAGCTCCTTTGCCGCTGGCGGGCCTGTCGGTCGCAGACGGCGAGCTGATCTACAACGGACAGAAGTGGGACAACATGAGCGGAGCAGATCAGCTTATCGTTTCCGCATCAATCGTTCGCCGCCTCAAGCCAGATTGTGGTTTTATTTTGCTGGACAAGCTCGAGCAGATGGACTTGGAGACCCTCCAAGAGTTTGGTGCCTGGCTGGAGCAGGAAGGGCTGCAGGCCATTGCGACCCGTGTCAGCACTGGCGATGAATGCTCCATCATCATCGAGGACGGATACGTCGCGGGACAGGAGCAAGTTTCAGAGCAGCAGCCCGCACCTACCGAAACGAAGACGTGGAAAGCAGGTGAATTTTGATGCAAGTCATCAGCGGTAAAGTTCAGAAGGCAAAAAAAGTGGTGTTGTATGGCCCGGAAGGGATCGGAAAATCCTCTTTGGCTGCCCAGTTTCCTCGTCCCATCTTTATTGATACTGAAGGGTCTACTACAGAATTGGATGTCGACCGCCTCCCGAAGCCGACGAGCTGGGAATTCCTCAAGCAACAGGTTCAGTGGGTGAAGCAACAGACCGGGCAGTTCGGGACGCTCGTCATCGATACGATCGACTGGGCGGAATTGCTTTGTAACGAAAGTGTATGCGCGACTCATCAGAAGCGAGGGATTGAGGACTTCGGGTACGGCAAGGGATACATTTACTCGGAAGAAGAATTTGGGCGATTCCTTAATCTACTGAGTGACGTAATCGAATCTGGTATTAATGTCGTTTTGAACGCACATGCGCAGATCGTTAAATTTGAGCAGCCGGACGAGATGGGCGCCTACGATCGATACCAGCTGAAACTCGGCAAGAAAACGGGTTCGCGCACCGCTGCGCTAGTCAAAGAATGGGCAGATATGGTCTTGTTCATCAACTATAAAACATTCTCCGTCGCAACTGATGACAAGGGCAGGAAGCATAAGGGACAAGGTGGCGTCCGGACAGTGTATGCTACGCATCACCCGGCTTGGGATGCCAAGAATCGCCACGGCCTGCCGGATGAGTTTCCGTTGGACTATTCCTACATTGCACATATCTTCAACGGATCCGGAGCCCCATCTGCTCCGATAACATCAGCCACGCCACCACCAGTAGTCGATCCACCATCACAGCCTGCACAGCAAGCCTGGGGCCAGATGACCGGGGGGCAACCTCTACCACAGGAGCAGCAACCTTCACCAGAAGAAGCACTGAGTCCAACCGTCTCGACGAATATCCCACGTTCACTGCGGGATCTGATGATACAACATCAGGTATCGGATAACGAGATTCAGATCGTGGTAAGCCAAAAGGGTTACTACCCGATGGATACACCGATCACCAATTATGATCCTGGCTTTATTGAGGGTGTGCTTGTCGGTGCATGGCCACAAGTATTTAACATGATTCAGGAAGCTAGAAAAAACATGCCATTTTAACAACGGGAGGAATAACACATGAATCAAGTAGATAGAGAACTGGGTTGGGACGACGAGATTAAAAAGGATGGCGGGGAGTTTATTGTCCTTCCTGCTGGTGACTACAACTTTACAGTAACCAAGTTTGAACGCGGTCGGTTTGCAGGCAGTGAGAAAATGCCAGCTTGCAACCAGGCGAAACTTGAGCTCACGGTACATTCACCTGAACATGGCGACGTGGTAGTCTTCCATAACCTCTTGCTGCATACGAAGACCGAAGGGCTTCTGTCAAACTTTTTCGCGGGTATCGGCCAGAAAAAGAAAGGTGAACCGCTGCGCATGAACTGGAGCACTGTTGTAGGCTCCAAAGGCCGATTGAAATTGGAGATCAACACATTTAGAGGCAAGGATAATGCGGAACGGACAAACAACCAGGTAAAGTCCTTCTATCCTTACGATGAAGTGTTCGGTCAGCAGCAGCCGCAATACCAGCAACACCAACAACAGCCACAGTATCAACAGCAGCAACAACATTATCAAGCCCCATTTCCTACGGGTGGACAACAGCAAGGCGGCGGATTCACTCCGGGCCAGTTTTAGGAGGTCGTCATGGAACTTAGACCTTACCAACAAG
>DASQMM010000620.1:0-13037 GCA_035645495.1 Brevibacillus sp.
CGCATCTGCCTTCGCACAAATGGATGAAATGAAGAAAAGCGTGATTCCGATCACGAAAAATCTAAGGACTGACCAGGCGGGGATCCGGGTCGTACTGGACTCTGCTAAATTGAAAAACTGGTTGGGCGCTCAATTGCAAGCGCAGACAGGCTCCCATATTCAGTCTGTGTCCCCTGGTGAGAACCTACACAAGCCGAGTCAGAAGCTGGCCATGTCCCTGTCCAAAGGAGATTGGCTGGAACCTCCTCAAGGAACGAGAATTCAGTCGGCAGGAAATGCCAACATTCAAGAAATCATCGATCAGATGGACCTGGAAGCGGAGTATACCATTATGTATCATAAGTCTACCAAGCTGCCCACCAGCATGCTGATGAGCATCCGCTCTCAGTACGATTACAACAATCAGCGTGTACAGGAGCATACACAGGTAGAGACATACCTGCAGAACTATGGACTGGCAAAAAAGACGGATCAATCACCTTCATCGGTTCCATCGGAAAGGAAGAAATAGCTTGCCATCAACGCTCCGCTTCCGCAAACTTCGCGAGATCCGGAGCGTTTTTTTGTATATGCATCCAGACCGGATAATGGTCGGAGTGGCCGATCGAAGGAGCTGCTGCTTCGAGAAAATGAAGATCCGGTGAGAGAAAAATCCGGTCAATCTGTTTGCCGCGATGCTTTCCTTTTAACGTCACAAAATCGTCTTGTTGATCGTATACCGGATCTTGATACAAGGTACGTAGGGAATGGAGCAGCGGATGATCGGGCTGCATGTTGAAGTCTCCCAGTAAAACGCTGGATTGGTACGGTTTTTCTTGCAGAGTGGCGAGCAAGGATTCTATTTGTTCTTTATGTTCTGACTCTTTCACCCCTAGATGGGTTACGTATACGTGCAGGGGCTCTCCATTCCAGTCCAATGTCACTTCCAGCAGAGAACGAGGTTCCCAGGAAGCGGGCAGTGCGATCGATTCGGCATGCAGGATCGGAAATTTGCTCAACAGCGCATTGCCGTATGTACCGATCACGAGAGACAAGGAAGGCGCATAGGCGTAATTCATTTGCAAGCTGTCTGCGATGGTGGCAATCTGGTCAACAAATTGTGAGCGCGGCAGCCGAAAATCGACTTCCTGCAGGGCGATCACATCAGCATTCAAGATCCGAAGGGTTTCCGCAATCTTCGCAGGGTCGGCAATACCTTCATCATCCCGGCAGCCGCGAATATTATAGGTAACGATCTTCAGGGCTCGTTCGTCTTTACTCTGCGGAGGGGACGAGACCGAATGAGCATTGTCCATGATGGGGGCTGTCGGTGAAAAGAGAAATAGTGTGAGAAATAGCGTGATTTGTCGCTTCCATTTTGGCCGTATGTTGTCCACCCCCAGTTGTGAAAAAACAGTGGAAATATTCAGTTAAATAAAGTGGGCAAAAGTTCTAATTTTTCTATTCTGATTTTATCATAGCAAGGAAAGTAGTAGGAGGAATACTGGAAAACTTTGTCGAACATAGAACGGGACTATCTTTTTACGTCGAACAGTCTGTACAATAGGTACGATACCTGACATGCTTGTTGCATTCCCTGTACATCAGATGCAAAGCAGGAAGGACGATCGGCAGTGGAACAAACGAAAATGCGCATTTTGTCCGCAGCAGCCAAGCTGTTTGACATACACGGCTACCATGGTACGTCGGTTCGCAAAATTGCCGAAGAGGCTGACGTGAACGTTGCCCTCATTTCCTATCATTTTCAAGGAAAGCAAGGCGTGCTGGAGACCTTGATGGCTTCCTATTTTGAAACCTTGTTCCGATTGCTCGGAGAACAGGAAGCGACTCTTGCCAGTGCCCCAGTATGGAAAAGACTTGAGCAGGTCGTTCGTCTCTATGTACAGTTTCATTGTGAACACGCTGCCATTACCCGGTTGATTCAGCGTGAATTAAGTGTGGAGTCGATGCTGGCCCGAGAAGTGATGACCTTGTATATGAGCCGTTATAAGCATGGACTGGCTTCCGTGCTCGAGTATGGCATCGGGACAGGGGAATTCCAAACCTGCTCGGTCGATCGCGTAGTCTTGGGCGTGACGAGTCAGATCGTCTATCCGCTTTTGCACCCACAGATGGTTCGACAAGTCTACGAATTGGAACCAGCCTCAGAAGAATTCTCAGACTGGCTTTATACATCTGTTCTTGATTTTTTGCGCGTCAGTCTACTGCCTGACTCGAGGAGTAGTACCCTCTTCCATGAATGAATACACTAAGGGGTTGTATCCAAATGAAACGAAAACTATTCATGCTCTGCTTGGCAGGCATGTTTCTATACACAAATCCAGCTTTTGCTACACCTTTTCCAGATAAGACAGACAAGGTTGTACAAGATCAGGACAATTACCTCAAAGCTGAAAATACAGCTCAATTTATAGAATCGATCAAAGATCTGCCGGGCGAGTACAAGGTTGTCGTGGTGGAGAGCACCTCGCCGGAAGCATCTTCTGCTGATCTGTACGCACAGACGCTATACGACAATTTCAACTTGCCTGACAATGCGATCATGGTCGTACTCGATTACAATACGGAAGAGCTCGGTGTCTACGCTGGCCCCGAATTCCAGGAAAAAGGCGCCACGCTGGAGATGCTCCACGATAAAATTGCTTCTTATTACGTGCCTTTCCGCAATCAAAAGCAATATCTGAACGGGATTCAAACGTTCCTCCAAGAGGTACATAGAGAGCTGGAGCGGGTGCAGAACAAACCAGCTCAGCCAGAACAGGCAGATGCAGCCAAGGAGACGGAAGAAGTGAAATCAAAATCGTTTCTTGGCGAGATTCCTTGGTGGATCTACGGAATTGGCGCTGTTTTTGCCATTTTGTCCATTGCCCTCGTCTATGCGATGATTCGTCGCCGCTCCATTTTCTCCCAGGTTGATGACGTAGAGGATTGGAAAGATGAGCTCGTCGAGAAAATCCATGTCATCGAGGTGGATAAACCGCTTCGCCGTTCCAGCGGGATGACAGAAGTGCGTTACCACCATATCGCGGATAAAAAGGAAAACCTCCTGCGCATCAAGATTCCAGATGTGGAAATGATGATTCTGGATGCGGAGGAGGCTTGCGATCGCTTCCGTTTTTCACTCGCAATCGGGATGCTGGAGGAGGCCCGTGAGGCTCTGACGCAGATCGAGCAGGAGTTGGCGGAACTGAAGGAAGATACTACGAAGGTTGCCGTGACGAAACAAGAGAACAAGGCTGCCATACCGGAGATTGGCAAACTGGTTGAACAGGTCGAGCGCCGCTTGTCCGACATGCGTCTGGACTACGGCCTTTCTTTCCACGAGTTGAAGTCCACCTTGGATGAGGTGGAGGGAATGCGCACTCTGGTCAAAAAGTCGCGAGCGGCGGGAGATGATGTGCACGCCTACGAGACGACGATGAAGGCGCAAAAAATGCTCGAAGGCATCGTCCAAGCGCTTGAGCAAGTTCCAGGCATGGTAGATCGTGTGAAAAAGGAGATGCCGAGAGAGTTCAAGCAGTTGGAGGAAGGGATTGAACAGGCTAGGCGTGACGGATTTGACATCAGCCTGGATGGCCTGGACAACGCCATGCTGCAAGCCAAGCAGTTAATGAACGCTGCTGGCAACGGACTGGAGGAAGGCAACCTCGAAATAGTCAAAACACATGTGAAGGCTTTTGAAGTGTTGATCGAAGCAACCTACCAAGGGTTGGAAGAAGCGGTCCTGGCGAAGCAGCAGGCAGCTGCTGCCGCAGTGGCTGCGGTGGAAGCGTCACGCATCCAGGAACAGGCGAGAGCGGAAGAGTCGATCCGCCTTCCAGAGGTGGCGAAAGCCGAAGAAGCGTCACGTCCGCATGAGTTGGTGGAAACAGAGGAGGCAGCCCGTCTGCGAGAACTGGTCGCAGCCGAAGAGGCGGCACGCGTGCGGGAACTGGCAGAAGCCGAAGAGGCGGCACGCCTAAGAGAACTAGTGGAAGCGGAGGAAGCGGCACGCCTGCAGAAACTGGCTGAAGAGGAAGAAGCGGCACGCCTCCGGAAACTGGCCGAAGTGGAGGAGGCGGCACGCCTCCGGGAATTGGCTGAAGCAGAGGAAGCGGCACGCTTGCAGGAACTGGCGGAAGCAGAAGAACTGGCCCGCCTGCGAGAGCAAGCAAGGGCGGAGGAAGCACGCCGTCTCCAAGAACAGGAAACAATCAGTCAGGCGGAGAGGGAAGGCTTGTTGACAGAGCAGTCATTCGAACAGGTAGATCAGAATGTCCGAATCCCCGCCGTTCAAGGTGCTGCTGAAGATCGCAGTGAGGATGAAGAAGAGTACGAGTTGGTCATGCCGAAACGCGCAGAAGTGCCGGTCCAAGAAGAAGAGGCTGTGGAAGAAGCGAATACCCTATACATCGAGACCGAAGATGACGCTCTTGATGAGATGGAAAGAATTTCCAACTGCTTGATTCGACTGCGTCAGCAGATCAAGCGCAGCTATCTGCCAGGAATTCCGGATCATCTGAAGTTCATGTTTGAGGAAGTTGTGCAAACCCTGGCTCGGATTAAGGCCATCATGGAGCAACATCGTTACGATCTGGAAGAAGTGGCGATTCTGCTGCAGGATGCAAGCAATCAATTGGACGAGACGGAGCGAGTGACCGAGCGAGTCATCTCCACTTGCCAATTGGCGGAGGGAGCCATTCAGTACACAAACCGCTACCGCAGGCAAAATCGCCAGGTGAATGAGTTGCTGACATTGGCAGAGCAGTCATTTCGCCAGTTGGCTTTTGCTGAAGCCTACCAATTGGCGGAAGATGCCCGCCTGGTGATTGAAGGTGCATCTCCACAAGCGGAAGAAACGGGCTGGCTGTTGCGGCGGAAGAAGAAGGGGTGACGCATATCCTCTACCCCCTTTTTCTTCTTGCGGCAGGCCTACTGATCATGGCGCAACCTCGTACAAAAAGATGGCAGTCCAGGATGCAAAAGCATTTTAACGGCAATGAGCAACGAATCAAGCAAAGAGCCAACACGTTCTTCTTGCTCGGATTCGCCTTTGTTTTGGCTGGGCTTGCGTATCTGTACCGTTATACGATGTAAGGAAAGACACCCGTGCTTCTGCACGGGTGTCTTGGTGTTCTGCAAGCTAACCATTGTATTGGCGTTGCTTATATCACGTGTATGTCTTTCTGGTATTTACTATGACCATCCTCGGTACTGCCCACATAGGCATATCCGTTATGTACATAAAATTCATTCAATCTTTTGTTGTTTGCTACGCAATCAAGTCTTATATGTTTTTTACCAGCGGGAAATAGAAGGTCTCTTTCCAACCATCTTAGAATGTCTCTTCCCAAACCATGCCCCGAAAAGGTTCGCTTTACGGCGAGTCGATGAATAAATACAGAATCGGTAATAGTAGATTGCTTCCATATCTGTTTATCCCAATCATCAGGTGACGTTGATATGGTTACAGTTCCCGCCAGCACATCATCTTTTGCAATGATATAGGCTGTTTCGTTTTTAATACTTTGTATCACATCATCACGTCCATATCCATCAAGGAAATGACGCCATTGTGAAAGTCCTTTACTCTGAAGCCAAGAAGCTGTTTCCAGGAATAGTTCCATTAGACTCTCAAAATGTTTTTCTTCTGCTTTAAAAACCAAAAAGTGATTCATCAATAACGGGTTCTTAATATAAATTGGTTCCGTTGTAATCTCCCCCATACAATGGTTTACCAACAGATTGAAATACGAAATTTACATTGGAGAAGTAATTTCGACGTTTTGTTCTCGCACTCCTTTATCCATAAGCCCTAAAACATAGCAAAAAAAAAAGAAGCGACGATAGGAGCATCGCCACTTCATCCAGTAAGATAAAGGGAGTAGAGGTGTGAAGATCAGTCCCCAGCAATGACGTCGGGTGAATCTGATCACTCTTGTCGAACAAGAGTACCCAACACTCATCATTCCCCATTCGGGCAGGAAGTAAACCCTAGGAAAGCAATTCAATGGATTTTTTTGCGCTGTTCGTCCCGGCCGCATAACCGGAGGAAAAGGCTATGGTGATGTTATAGCCGCCTGTATGCGCATGGACGTCCATGACTTCTCCCGCGAAAAACAGTCCTTCCATCAGTTTGGACTGCATCGTACGCGGGTCGATTTCTTTCACACTTACCCCGCCACCGGTAATAAAGGCTTCTTCGAGCGACAAAGTGCCAATGATCGTCAAGGGAAGAGCTTTGATATGTTTGGCAAAAAAAGCCCAATCCTGTTTGCGCATGTGGCTGAGTGTCGTATCCTCCGCGATAGAAGCCAGGGAGAGCAAAAGTGGGATCAGACGTTCAGGCAGGTAGCCCCTGAGCACGTTTTTCACCGCTTTTTTGGGCTGTTCCTCCAGCAGCTTCCAGCTTTCAGCAGCGATCTCCTCTGCGGACTTCTCCGGCATCAGATCGATCGTCAGGGCGAGGGGAGCACCGCCGTGCTTGCGCTGTGTAATAGAGACATAGTGACCCATCCGCAGTACCGCCGGCCCTGAGATGCCGAAATGGGTAAAGATCATATCCCCTTCCTGCGTCGTCACTTTTTTTCCGTTGGGAGCGTACAGTGTCATTTCGACTTCACGCAAGGAGAGGCCCTGCAGCGATTTGTCGCGGATATAAGCATCGTTGGCAACCAGCGGAACCTCGGTTGGATACAAATCAGTGATCGTGTGTCCGGCTTCCTTCGCCCAGGCATAACCATCTCCTGTGGATCCAGTCTGAGGGACGGAGCAACCGCCGACGGCAATGACAACACAGGAGGAGGTAATCACTTCCCCGGATTGCAGCGTAACGCCAGTCGTGCGACCCTCGCTGTAATTGACCTTTTTCACTGGCGTTTGCAGACGGATGTTGACCCCCTGCTTTTTGATCTCATTGATCAACGCTTGGGCTACAGTGACCGCTTTGTCCGTCACGGGAAACATTCTGCCGCGATCTTCTTCTTTCAACGCGACACCCAAGTCCTCAAAAAAGCGAATGATCTCCCGGTTGCCGAACTGGGAGAGGGCGCTGTACATAAACCGGCCATTGCCGGGCATTTGCTTAATCAGCTCGTCCTGTTCCTTGGCATTGGTCACATTGCATCGGCCGCCGCCGGAGATGATCAGCTTGCGCCCCAGCTTCGCCCCTTTTTCCACCAGGCAGACACGCGCGCCGTCTCGGGAAGCAGCCCAGGCTGCCATCAGTCCGGAGGGACCGCCGCCTATAATGATCACATCGTAATCGTGTTTGGATACATTCATGTTCTACTCGTCCTTTGTCGGTTTCAGTCATGCAATGCCCATTGTATCACAAGAGGCGAGCAAACACTTATGCCCGCTCAAGGAGGGCTGAAAGCGGTTGTTTTTCCAGAACGTAGCTGACCATGTCCTCTTCGCGGATCAGATGTGTCACGGCATACCCGCGGGCAAAATAGGAAGAAAACAGAGTTCCCGTCATCTCGCGCCATTGGGAGGCAACCGTCAGATCGGCTCGCTTCACGTCTTGGAAAAAGGCGGGCACAGAAAGCAGGAGGACCTCTTCTTCCCGCGTTGTGTCCATCTCTACAGGACGCGGAAGATTCTCGTTCTTCTCATAGCGCAGAACCTGCGGCGCTCCCTGGACCTCGGGCAACCGTTTCGATCCTGACCGATAGTTTTCAACGCGATTGCTTGCCAGAAACCATTCTACCAAAAAACGATCTGTCGGAAGTCCGCGGTTGAAATCATCATCTAATGAACCGTAGCAATTCGGGTAATAGGTGCGGACGATACCACCCAGCTTGACGATATTGAGAAATCCATTGACGGTCTCCAACGGATCATAGGTCCAGGTAATCTTGGTATGTCCCAATCTGACGGCTTCATCCCGTTGAAGCCACTTCATCTGCACGCCGAGTCCTTGCTTTCGGTATTCAGGCAAGAAGCCCATCATATGAGAGCATAGATGGGGCTGACCGGCCGAATAGCCGGGAAAACTGTAAAGAAAGCCGATGATTTGATCATCTTTGTCATAGGCTCCCAGAAAAAGGCCGCCGAATTTCGCCAACGTCAGCGTCATGTGATGAGGAATCGGGGTTTCACCTTTCCAGATCGCCGCCTCCAAGGTCTCCAGCTGTTTCAATTCCTGCTGTGTTTTCAATTCGCGAAACGTAATTGTCATTGATGCATCTTCCTCCCACTCCATTTCAGCTATTTGAAGTTGATTCGGTTATTGCGATGTGAAATCCTTCTCTTTTCCCAGTATAATAGAGTACAGAAATGCTGAGTAATCCAGATGAAGAGGAGGTGGCGAAATGCAAGCGATCCTGTTATACACGAAGCAGTTAGGAGATGCCACATCTTTTGAATTCAACGTATTCGACAATCAGTTTGCGACAGAGAATCTCGCGGTTCGCAAAGTAATGATGTCGATGCTGGAGGCTGTTCGTCCGCGTTTGACAGAGCTTGAGGTAGAATATAATGACAGCATGCTGATTGAAAAGCTGGGGGTGCGTCGAACAGGCGAGCTGCTCCGTTTTCTGGGCAGTACGAAGGAAAATACGCGTGAGCAGACAAGCCAGGGGATCGTAGTCAGCCGCTCCTTCCGCAGTCCGATGACGGAGGAGAAGTACCGGTACTTCTACGAGATGAAAGATATAGCCGAGCTTCCACACTATCGGCTCCTGGAAGGACAGGAAGACCGCATCGTCTTCTACTTTACCCGTTACCTGCAGCTCATCGCGCCCGATCAAGAATCAGCCGAGGCATTTATCAGCGGCTTGCAAGCTTTTTCTCTGCCTTACAAATTGGTTCCATTGAAATAAAAGAAGCCATTTTGCACTTCTACCGAAGGGCGAGATGGCTTCTTTTGTCATCGTCTGTATTCATCCGCCAATGGGATGCTGGGTGTAAATCACTTCTGTTTCCTTGACGATCGGCTCCAGCAATTCATTAGCTCGCGAGATGTGATGGGCGTGGTGGAAGGTATCTTCGGTTACGCTTTGGAAAAAAGCATCTACGACCTTCGGGCAAAATTGCGTGCCGGCGTTTTGGATGATCTCATCGCATGCTTTGGAGAAGCTCAGGGCTTTGCGATAGGCACGCGAGGAAGTCATGGCATCGAAGGAATCGGCAACGGCTGCTACGCGAGCCAGCAAAGGGATGTCCTCTTCCTTCAACTGATCAGGATATCCGGTTCCGTCATATCGCTCGTGATGATGGCGGGTGATCATCAGGATCTTCTTGATGCGGCTCGCGTCTTTTGATGCAGCCTGAGCGTACAGTTTTCGCAGCAGAGCCTCGCCGCGCACGGTGTGGGATTTGATGACCTCGGCCTCCTCTTCGGTCAAGCGGCCCTTTTTGAGCAGAATATTGTCTTCAATGCCGATCTTTCCAATATCGTGCAAAAGCCCCCCCGTATACATCATATCAAGCGTTTCGTCATCAAATCCCATCTGCTTGCCGATGACCCGCATATAGTAGGCGACGCGTTGAGAGTGTCCGGAGGTGTAGGCGTCCCTTTCTTCGAGCGCGACAGCCAGCGTTTTCAGGATGCTTTGATTCACCTCGGCCAACTGGACGCTGCGCAGCTTGGAGGAGACGAATGCCTTTTCCTTATGGTAAGTCCGATAAAAGAGAATGGCGGTTATCAAATAGCTGACTGTGACAATCATAATCAGGAAGGATTTTACCTGACTGAACTGTTGATAAAAAGCTTCTTCATCAATCGCAAGCGTGATATACCAATCCCACTGAGGATAGTAGAGAATGGTGGCAATGTTGCTGGCATGGGAGGAGCTTCCAGGTTCGGATAAGGAATACGAGACGGTATCCATTCCTTCAAAAAGGACTTTCTTCGCAAAAAAACCGTTTCCCATCTGGGGCAAGCTGAATATATTCTGACCCTGCAAAGAATTGTGGATAATCAAAGTCCCCTGAGAATTGAAGACGAAGAGTTCGGAACCGGGAGCAAGCGCAAGGCGGGCCCGGGATTGGTCTGAAGAATTGTCCGCGCGCCGGGAATCGACGAACATCTCCCTGATTTTGTTTTCCACCTGTGTAAAGCTGAGTCTATCGTCTTTGATTTGTTCATTGTACAGGTCGAGAAGCTGTGTGACAGTGCCAAGCTGCCTATCCATGGCGTCAACACCGGAGCGGTAGAACACGATTTTGGCTTGCGTATACCCGAGAAAAACGACCACGGTGAAGAGGATAGGCAAAAAGACGATGAAGAGGGAAAAAAGATGTGATCTGGTCGTCGGTTTTAGTGGCAAGGTCCTACGTCCCTTCCGTTTATTGGGAAACTTATTTATTCATCATAGGACAATTTGACCAAACCTTCAAGAAAAGATCGAAACCTGTCTAAAAAAAGAGAGGGTTGAATTTGTTCAACCCTCATCCAATTTGTTGCTCACGTGGAAGGGCGATTAGGACCCTCCAGTTTTTTATCTCCGTAGCCCGGTGCGTCATTATGTACCGATTCGGGCTGACGGGTCGCCGCTTCGTTTGGATGTTGCGCGGCAGGCATGCTCTTCTTTTCATTGTTCATACGTGCCCCTCCTTTCTATACGGCTCCTTCTCTTGGCCCTTGATTCGCTCCCCGACGAGAGGGGGGTGTCCCTTTTTTATGGCGTGCTGTCGCGTAGATGGCAAAAAGGCCCAGAATGGCTGCGAGAAATACAGTCGCGATCGCGTAGGCAATCCATGGATTGACACTGGTGACTCCACCCAGTCTCTGTACGAGTGAGCCTCCGATACTGGTGCCGAGCGCAGTGCCGATGCCGGAGACGAAATTGGAGAAACCAAAGTACGCGCCCAACCATTTTTCCTGGGCAAAGTGGCCTACTAGGCTGTCCTGGACCGGCATGAACAGCATTTCTCCGAAAATAAACAGCAGGGCCGCTCCGCTGAGGGCGATAAAATGATTCGCCCACCCAAGTGCGGTCAAGCCGATGCCGAGCATGAGAATCCCCAGCGTCAACGCCAGGTAAGGGCTGATCCGTTGAAGCACGAAGCGGGACACGGCTCCCTGGAACAGCACGACGCTCACCGAGTTAATGGTCCAGATTAAGCCGATTAGCGTCGCAGAGTGCAGGACGGCTTCCCCCCGCAGCGGAAGAATCATTGTGAATTGGGCATAGAGGGCCCAAAGCAACAGCATGATCCCGGAAAACATCATGTAGCTGCGATGTGTGAGGATGTGTCTGTATTCCATTAGCGGTGTACGGGGACATTCAGGGCCGACACAGTGATCCGCTGGCAAACTGATTCGTGTCAGGATTGCCAGAATCAAAAACACGAGAGCTGCGAGCAAGAAGGGCTGTTTGCCGATGGTGGTCAGCCAGGTAATGATCAGACCGGCCACGATGATGCCGGAATGGGCGAAGATTCCGCGCCAGGAAAAGGCAACTGTCCGCTGATCCGCCATGACCTGATCGGCAATCATGGCTTTGATTGTGGGAGACAAGAGACCGACTCCCAAGCCGTTGACCGAAGAGAAGAGCAAAAAAAGTCCGTAGGCCTGAGCGTAGTGATAGCCTAGCATTGCGCAGCCTTGCAGCAAAGCACCCGTCATCATGACGAAGCGTCTGCCGAAGCGATCGGGCAGAGGTCCTCCCAACAAGCTCCCTGCCTGATAGGCGAAGCTGCCTACGCCTAAGATCAAGCCGACCTCGGAGAGAGACAGGGAGCGTACTTTTTGCAAAAAAATGGGGAAGACCGGAACGATCAGATAGGCGGCGAGATGCATGAAAAACACGAGAACCAGAAGCATGAGATAGCGTTTGTTGCGCCACATCAAGGCAGTTGAGGCTTCCATGATCGCCTCCTTTTTCATTCATCCTCCATAGGTAGTATGAGTGGAAGGGGAGCGTCTCTATGCACCCGACTTGGGCATGAGCGGAAAATGATCAATCACAGGCAAAGGTACAAACCAACATTTGCCTGACGACATATACCTATAGGGAAGGGCGCTATGGGCGGACAGCCAAGTGCAAGGCTTGCTGGTTGGTGAAGGGGGGACGGACATGAAGGGTTTTTTTAACCAGGATGGCTTTGAAGTGGTGATCTGGATTCTCTTGATCATCTTTCTCCTCTCTATATTTTTTGACGAAGGGATAGATTAGGATGAGTGCCTACAGACCTGTTCGTCGCTTGAATCAATACTATCAGTCAAACGAGGGCTTCAAGGCTTGGGTAAAGTTGAATGAGAAATGGTTCAGGGAGAATCCGGAAGTATTTCGCCAGCTTTTACAAAACCCCAACATGGTGAACCTCTTTATGGATTTAATGGTAATGAACTCTGCAAAAATCCAGAAGAGGCTGCGGAAGATGAAGCGAAAGCAACGCTGACCAGGTACGGCATGCTGAAGAATGCATGCCGTCACTTTTTCCCCCTTCTTCCACACTGCATCCCTTCCCAGGACAGGGGATTCATCATATTTGTCAGACAAGCAGCGTACGTTTTAGCATAGGTCATGCTGTCGGGAGGAGGTATGCGGGATGGCACAAGTCGTACTCACTTTTTTTGTTGCCTATGGAATTGTTGTCGGGGGCGCCATCTCCGGCGGATTAGGAGCTTTTTTGACCGATAAGCCACCGCTGCTGTCCATGTTTCAACTTGCTACTCAACTGAAAATATTTGGCATCGTGGGAGCTTTGGGAGGGACATTCGATTCTTTTTTACAGATCGAAAAAATTCTCATGGGGAATTTCTCTCCCGTTATCAAGCAGATGGTCATGATCGTCGTCGCCTTCTGGGGGGCTCACATCGGGACCATCTGTGTGCACTGGCTGGTACAGGTGCGATCATGAGCAGGCGGCCATGGAAACGATACATAGCCTTATTTGTCATCGGCAGTCTGCTGGGTGGAGCGTCAATCTTGTTTATGCATGGCCGCGAGATGGAGGAAATGATGCTGGTCAAACAAAGTCTGGAGCTGCAAAATAAGAAGCTATACGAGGAAAATCTGTTGCTGAAGAAAAATCAGCATGTATCTCGCAGAAAACAGGAGACGGTCATCGAAGAGATCCGCGTAACAGTGTTGGACCGCAAGCCT
>DASQMM010000621.1:0-8882 GCA_035645495.1 Brevibacillus sp.
GAGGTTTCTCACAAAGCGGAAACCATCAGCTACTCCCTGTTTGTTCCGGTCTTCTTCACCTCGATCGGGCTTAGCGCTGAATTCTCTGGCATCGTCCAAAACCTGGGCGTAATCGTTATTTTGAGTATCATCGCTATTGCAACTAAGCTGGTTGGTGGTGCAATCGGTGCGAGAATCTCCGGCTTCAAGTGGAATAACTCGATGGCGATCGGCGCAGCCATGGTTTCTCGCGGTGAAGTAGCCCTGATCATCGCTGCAATCGGACTGGAGAATAAACTTCTCTCCCCCGACATGTTTGCAGTTTTGATCGTAGTGGTACTCGTGACTACCATCGTGACGCCGCCATTGATGAAGTTCTTCTTCTCCCGTAAGAAAGACGATGTAGAGGCCCTTGCTTTGAAAGAGAATGCATAATCGGGCTTCAAACAGAAACAAGCTCTCCCTTCCTACTGCGAAGGGAGAGCTTGTTTTTTTCGTTGCTATTTGGTTTCCCGATGCAACGTATGGCGTTTTAGGCGCGGTGAGTATTTTTTCAACTCCAAGCGCTCAGGGTGATTCCGTTTGTTCTTGGATGTGATGTAATTGCGATCACCCGACTCTGTACATTGCAAGGTTACGACTACTCTCATGGTGTGCCCCCTCCTTATGCTTCCATTACAGCTTCTACCACGACGTTCGACGTCGGCAGCGGATCTGGCAGACGGCTCCAATCTGCCGTGTACTCCTCATCCGTCAACAGGCAGGCGTCGAGCTGCTTCACAATCGCTTCCTGATCCAGCTCGATTCCGATGAAAACAAGCTCTGTCACGCGATCCCCATGCTCGGGGTCCCAGGAATCCGCCCACTCTGGATCTTCTGCCAGCAGGACCTGCTGCTCTTCTGGGGGCAAAGCGGCAGTCCAGTATCCCGCCGTGCCGATCTCGATCGAAGGACCCGCTTGACTTATTGTCATCGCCCAATCATTGCGTGTCGCCAGCCAGAAAAAGCCTTTGGCCCGCACGACCTCCTCTGGCCACCCCATTAGCCATTGCTGCAGCCTTTCTGGATGGAACGGCCTCCTGGCTCGGTAGACAACGGACGATATGCCGTACTCATCCGTCTCGGGGACATGCTCTTCTTTTTCCAATTCATAGATCCATCCCGCGGATTGACTGGCCCGCTCGAAGTCAAACAGACCCGTATTCAAGATTTCATGCGGCTCCACTTGTCCTCTGCTGGCCCGGATCAGACGCGCCTGCGGCTGCAGCTTGCGTAGCACGCTCTCCAACTGTGCCAGTTCATCTGGGGCAACCAGATCGCACTTGTTGAGAATCAGCACGTCACAAAACTCGATTTGGCTGATCAGCAGATCGACGACCTCCCGGGTATCCTCTTCCCCTACTGCCTGATTGCGTTCCAAGAGACTTTCCCCGGAGGAAAAATCATGCCAGAACCGATAGGCATCCACGACCGTGACCATCGTATCCAAGCGACATGTCTCCGAGAGATTGATCCCGTTCTCTTCATCGACGTACGTAAAGGTCTGGGCGACCGGAACAGGCTCCCCGATGCCAGTCGACTCGATCAATATGTAGTCATAGCAGCCTTCCCTCGCCAGACGCTCCACTTCTGTCAGCAAATCCTCCCGCAACGTACAGCAGATGCAGCCATTGGACAGCTCGACGACTTTTTCCTCGACAAGGGAAAGCCCGCCGCCTTGTGCAATCAAGTCAGCATCAATATTAAGCTCGCTCAAATCGTTGACAATGACTGCGACGCGCAGGCCTTCCCGATTGTTCAGCACATGGTTGAGCAATGTGGTTTTCCCCGCCCCCAGATAACCGCTCAATACGGTGACAGGTATTCGTGTATCGTGCATGGCAAGCACGCCCCTCCCGATAATGTTCTCCTAAATCGTAGTGAATACGATTTAACATCATCCTACCCGATCTTTGTCGATTGCGTCAATACAAATCGTAATAATTACGCTTTATCTCATTTTTACCGATTTGCAACAACTTTTGATTCAGGACAAGCTAAAATAGAATCAAATGGATTCAGCCACAGAAAGGAACCATACACATGAACAAATCCTGGCTCAGATCGGCCATTCTTTTTGCTCTCTTGACCAGCGGGTGCGGACTGGTCGAGACCCCTAACGAATTGATGCGGGCTCCTTCCTCGGATAGCGACCAGAAGAGCATCAATCAGGCGATCATGCAGTATTTGCCGGCAGGCTCGCAACTGACCGTTCCCCTGAACCCTGATGAATCAAGCGCGGTCTCATTGAGAGATCTGGACGCAGATGGCATCCCGGAGGCTGTGGCCTTTTATAAAACAGAAAAAAATGATTACGAGATCGGCGTTTTGATCCTGACCCAGAACAAAGGGCACTGGGAAAAGCTGACCTCCTTCAGCAACATCGGGAACAGACTGGATTTCGTCCAATTTGTCGACTTAACCGGCGACAACCAGCCAGAGATCCTCATCGGCTTGGGGGGTGGCGACGATCTCAACAAGGAGCTTTCCATCTACTCCCTGGTGCAAGGACGTCTTCAAGAGCAGATAAAACTGCCCTATTCGGTCCTGGCAGTCGGTGATTTGGATCAGGATGGCAAAGCTGAATTGGCTGTCATCGTTCATGATCACGACAAGCTTGTCTCCACCCTGCATCTGTACGGTGTAGCCGACCAAAAAATGACCAAGCTGGCCGAGCAGACATTGGACGGACACGTGAACGGCTACGACCAGGCTTTGATCGGCAAAGCATCCCACGATAAGAACGGACTTTTCATTGAAGCAGGACTAGGTGCCCACTCTGCCTCGACAGACCTGTGGATCTGGGAGGACGGCAAGCTGCGCAATCCACTCGCCAAAATCAATAACGAGATGGAATTGACTTTTAAACCCTATCCCTTGTTAAGCGAAGATATTAACCAGGACGGTCTGATTGAGATCGGCATTCATACCCAGCCTCCTGGAACCGAGGATTTGCCGATGTACGCCATCCCTTGGATCGCCTCCTACTTTCAGTGGGATGGAAAAGACGGATTGAAACACGTAGAAGACCATTACCAGAATTACGATTACGGACTGGATTTTCGCATTCCGGATATATGGGCAGGAAAATTCACAGTAGCGACGGAGCCGCAAAACGAACCGCAGATGACGACTTTTTACTATTACCAGGAAGCGACAGGCGAAAAGCTGCCTCTCCTTACTTTGCAGGCTGTACCGCAGCAGGAATGGAGTAAAGCAGCTGAGAAATGGGAACAACAGCAGCGTTCCTACGTCATATTAAAAGAGGGCGGAAAAACGGTACATGTGGCGATTCAACCAGAAATGCCGTCCAAGATGAGCGCTTCCACCCGGGAGGTCTATTCCTCCATGCTGCTATCAACGGAAGAGATTCGCCAGTTCTACCGCCCTTTGCAGATGCCTCTATAGCGGTCAGGCCGAGTACAGATTCCATAGACAAGGAGAATGACCGGATGAAAGTCTTACTGCTGGAAGATGAAAAATCGATTCGCGATTTCGTCAGAATCAATCTGCGTCGCGAAAACTACGATGTCATAGAAGCCGCGACCGGTGAAGAAGCCCTCGAGCTGGCCGACAGCCAACCCGACATCGAGATTGCGATCCTCGATGTCATGCTGCCCGGCATCGACGGCTTCGAGGTATGCGGACGATTGCGCGAAAAATACCCGCGCCTGGGCATTATCATGCTGACTGCCAAGAGCCAGGAAGCCGACAAGGTCCTGGGGCTGGGATACGGCGCGGACGACTATATGAGCAAGCCGTTCAGTCCTGCTGAGTTGATCGCGCGCGTCAAAGCTTTGCATCGCCGACTCTCCCCCGCAGCAACACCGGCGCCAGAAGAGAAAAATATGATCGACCTCTGCCCCTTTACCTTGCTGCTGGACGAACGCCGGCTGATCAAAAAGGAGCAGGAAATCATTCTGACACCCAAGGAATTCGCCATCATCAGGCTGCTCGGCGAGAACGCCAACAAAGCGATCAGTCGCGATGAAATTTTGTCGAACGTATGGGGGCAATTTTTTGTTGGAGACTTGAAGGTAGTCGATGTCAATATCCGCCGAATTCGGCAAAAAATCGAGCATGATCCTGCTCACCCCGTCTACCTGGAAACCGTTTGGGGCTATGGCTATCTCTGGCGAAAGGATCACTCCGATGCGAGGAATTAGAAGCCGCATGATCATCCATTTCGGACTGATCCTGCTATTGATCGTCCTGCTTCTCGAGGGCTTGTTTTACTGGGCTGTTCACACCTACTATTTCGGGACTGCGACGGAAGCTCTGGTGACGCGAACGACAACCTTTACCACCTTTATCAACAAATACACGGCTGAGTACAATCTCAAGCGAAAGACCCGCTACATCCTGGAGAGCATCCAACCGGATGAGTACGCCAAGATCGAGGTCCTGGACGTAAACGGCAAACTGATCCTCAATTCGTACGGCTTCCAGACTGGCGAGATCATCAGGACCCCTGACGTAGAGGAGGCTTTGCTGGGGAAAACCGGCCTGTACATCGGGAAAACACCGCAATCCCGGGAGCGCGTGATCGCCGTATCCGATACACTGACCCATGCAGGCAACTACGTAGGCGTGCTGCGCTACTCCATCTCTGCTGAGCCGCTTTACCACGCGGTCAATCGGATTGCCCTCTACGGTGCAGGCGTGGGCATTGTCGTCATTCTCTTGGCGATGACGCTTAGCTTGATCATTGCCAAACGAATCGTAGACCCGATCGAGGATCTGACCAAAGCCGCGATCCAGATGGCAAAAGGAAACTACTCGGTTCGAGCCGCCAAACGCTTTGACGATGAGGTTGGTACTCTTGCAGACACCTTCAATTACATGGCTGCGGAAATCGGAAAAAACGAGAAATTGAAAAACGACTTTATCTCCTCTGTTTCCCACGAACTGCGCACTCCCTTGACTTCCATCAAGGGCTGGGGAGAGACTCTGATCTCAGGAGGGCTGAAGGACCAGGAAGAAACCATGCTCGGTCTGGAGGTGATCTCCAAAGAGACCGATCGGCTAATCGGTCTTGTAGAGGATTTGCTGGACTTTTCCAAGTTCCAGTCTGCAGAAATGAAGCTTTGCCAGGAACGGATGGACATGAGGGAATTGCTGGAGGATTTGTACGTACAATTTACGATTCCCGCTCAGGAAAAACAGATCGAGCTGCACATGGAGCTGCCGGTTGATCCCTTGACGGTGATGGGCGATCCCAATCGTCTCAAGCAGGTATTCGTCAACCTCCTGGACAATGCACTGAAGTTCACACCGCCAGACGGGAAAATCTCTGTGTCTGCGTCTGATCAAAACGGACGCCTGACCATTCTTGTCTCTGATACGGGGGAGGGAATCGACCCGGAGGACCTTGCGTATGTCACAGGGAAGTTCTACAAGGGCCGTTCCAAGCTCTCCGGCAGCGGTCTGGGGCTCGCGATTTGCAAGGAGATTGTGCAGTTGCATTCGGGACATTTTACTGTCTCCAGCATACTGGGTACGGGCACGACTATTACGGTCGAACTCCCATTGGCCCCGTCCACGAAAAAAGGGTAGGAAACCCATAGGTCCCTGCCCTTTTTGTCATGTTGGATCAAAACTGGTTTTCAATCACCAATTGAGTCAGATCGAAGCGATCGCTTGGATGAGCGGCCGCGCTGGCCTTGCCCAATGTAATCATCAATGTCGGCAAGTAGCGAGACGGGATATTCAGCGCTTCAATCAAAGTATCGCGGTTAAAGCCCCCCATCGGGCAGGTATCATATCCTTTGGCTTTCGCCGCGAGCATGAGCTGCATCGCCGCAAAAGACGCATTGCGGATCGCTTCATCACGGGCCAGGGCGGGATTCGCTGCATAAGCCCCTTCAATCTGGCCGATCAAGGTATCTGCGACCTGCTGGCTCATCGTTCCTTTGGCGACAGCCCCTTCGTAGACGGGACGAGCGGACTTGTCTGCCTCCAGATCTCCCAGTATGATAATGGTGGCGAAAGCGTCTACCACCTGTTGCTGTCCGTTGGCAATCGGCAGCAGTTTTTCTTTTACGGCCTGATCCGTCACCACGAGAAAACGCCAGTGCTGCAGGTTCCAGGAAGACGGTGCTTGGGCAGCCAAGCGCAGGATTTCCTGCAGATCTTCCTTGGGAATGACGGCTTGAGGATCGTATTTACGCACACTATGGCGAGCTTCGATCACTTGTTCCAATGTCAACAAATCGGTTTGCAACATAACATTCAGCCTCCTTGTTTATTCCAGCTAGTTCCTAATTGTAATGCACTTACTTTTTGTTTGCAACTATTTTTATTATATTTTATCGATGTGGAGGAAAATAGATGCAACTACTCGATCAAGTCGTAATCGTCACTGGCAGCGGGCAAGGAATCGGGCGCGCTGTCGCTGCGATGTATGCTGCCCACGGCGCACAAGTCGTCATTGCCGAGCGTGACCCACAAGCAGGAGAAGCGGCCGCCAACACCATCCAGCAAGCGCATGCTGACGCAGGGGGAAGTGCCGTATTTCACCCCGTCGATGTCAGCCAGCCGAAGCAAATCGAAGACCTGATGCGTATGGTGGATGAGCACTGGGGACGTCTGGATGTACTGGTTAACAATGCTGGAATCAGCGCCTGGGAGTCTCCCTACGATCTGTCTGTAGATGCTTGGGATCGGATTCTCAACACCAATCTGCGCAGCGTGTTCCTCGCCTCGCGGGAAGCGGCACGGATTATGCAGCGCAACGGCGGCGGCGCAATCATCAATCTCGCTTCCACGCGCGCCCATCAATCCGAACCCAACACAGAGGCTTACGCTGCATCCAAGGGCGGCATCCTCGCTCTGACCCATGCGCTCGCGGTCTCGCTATCCCCCGACCGTATCACGGTGAACGCGATCTCTCCCGGCTGGATTGAAACAGGTGATTACGCCGGACTGCGAGATGAGGATCACGCCCAGCATCCTGCAGGCCGCGTCGGTCGCCCAGATGACATTGCACGCGCCTGCCTGTTCCTGACACAAAAGGAAAATGACTTTATCACCGGCACAGAGCTCATCATCGACGGCGGGATGACACGCAAGATGATCTACGCTCCGTAATCAGCCAAACCATTCCCCTCCTCCATGAATACCCTATGGGTAATACAGAATAAAGGAGGAGTCATATGCCATTTGAAGAGGAAGACCTGAAGGTGATCGCTCTGTGGCTGCTTGCGATCGGTTTTTTAATCCTCGCCATTCTCGCATGGCAAGAGCTTTCGTATTGAACCAATAGCCAACCAAGGGAGTCTCGAAACCCTAACAGGTTCGGGGCGCCCTTCTTTTTTTCATCCGCATTAGGTTCCCCTATTTCGTCACGCCTTCGATGCTTGTCCCCGCTAGGAAGTTATGGTATCGTATTCTAGACCGAACGTTCTGTTTATATGAAATGGAAGGAAATGATGGTCTATTCGTACAAAAGGTTCGCGTTCGCGTGGCAATACAGAAACAAAGCAACGAATAGCACTCGTATCCAAAGATCTGTTTTCACTGAAGGGCTATCTCGGAACTTCGATTGAGGATATTATCGCTGCATCGGGAAGCAGTAAAGGCAACCTCTACTACCACTTTAAGAGCAAGGAAGGTTTGTTCCTTTATTTGCTTGAAAAACAGGTAGATGAGTGGATGGAGAAGTGGTCTGCCAAAGAGCTGCGATACAGTTCTGCGGTAGAAAAATTATACGGGCTTGCGGATCACGTCGCCGAAGATTTTCAGAACCCGCTCATCCGTGCAGCCGATGAATTCCGCGCCAGCGAGGCTGCTGCGCCCGCTGTCAGCGAGCAAATCATGTTGGCTGTCCAGCGGCAGCGCAGGATTTTTCACTCCGTTCTGCAGGAGGCCATCGACGAAGGCGTGATCGACCCTCGGCATGACCCGGATCAGCTCGCACAGATTCTTTATGCCGTCTTTGCGGGCTTGAACACTGCACGCCATGAACCCTTGGCCGCCCCCGCCGAGCTTCATCGTATGGCGGTCGCGGTTTTTTTGCACGGAACAACTCTAGAAGCTGCTCCCCCTCGAGCTACATATCGTGCCTGAGAGCGCCCGCAATCAAACTTCAGACAAACCTTAGGAGGTGCACTGTGCTAAAAGATCTTGTGGCCCTGACAAAGCCGCGCATCATTCGATTGAATGCCATTGCAGCATTTGGCGGTTATTGGGTCGCTTCCAAATGGAATATTGATGGTTGGACCTTTTTGTGGATGCTCCTCGGCTCCGCGTTGACGATGGCATCCGCCTGTGTGTTCAACAACTTTCTGGACCGGGACTTCGATAAAAAAATGGCCCGTACCCGTGATCGAGCCTTGCCCCAAGGAAGGATGCAGCCGCAAAGCGTGCTCATCTACGCGATTATCCTTGGCATTGCTGGCCTGGCCGTGTTGTTCGGGCTTGTCAATGCTTTGACCGGATGGCTGGGTCTGTTGGGAATATTCGTCTACGTCGTGATCTATACCATGTGGTTGAAGCGAAATTCGACCTGGAGTACCTCCGTCGGCGGCATCTCCGGTGCGATGCCACCTGTTATCGGATATTGTGCGGTGACAGGCGAAATCGATGCAGGAGCATGGATCTTGTTTGCCCTGCTGTTCCTTTGGCAACCCGCTCACTTCTGGTCCCTGGCTATACGTCGAGTAGAAGAATACCGGGCAGCAGGATTTCCACTTCTTCCTGTCGTCAAAGGGATTCTCCGTACAAAAAAACAGATGCTTCCTTATATTTTGCTGCTGTTTCCCGCATCTATCCTGATGTATACCTACGGTTATGTCGGCATTTATTTTCTCATCCTATCACTCGCTTTGGCGCTGATCTGGCTCGTTCACACGCTGCAGGGCTTC
>DASQMM010000622.1:0-4809 GCA_035645495.1 Brevibacillus sp.
GTCTCCGGATGCCCGTCGAAAAACGCTTGCAGAAAAGCTTCGACGGCTGTTGCATCCAACCCCACATCACTCGCCGAAAAACGCCCTTTTTTATTCAGCTTCATTCTTTCTTTGTGCAAGCGACGTTCTTTTTCACTCAACCAAAAGACGTGGTCGATCTCGTCCAAATCATGATCTTCGCCCGCGATCCAAAAGACGGGGATGACTTCTACCTCAAGCTCCTGTGACAGCTTTTGCGCGGCTTGAATCAAATGGACGGCTTTATAGATCGTGTAGAGTGGACCAGTCAGCACTCCTGCCTGTTGTCCGCCGATCACCACATAGGTATCCGGGTTTTTCAGCGTATGGATTCGCTTAAGAGCTTCTTCGTGATTTCCGATTTCCTGATTATACGTATATAATCCTTCCGCCAGCTTCTCGCGATGGGAAAAAGTTCGTCGGCGCAGCCATTCCAGTCGTTCCCGATAGGATTCGCTTCGATATGGCTTGTAGGCAAAAAAGGATACCGCGGATTCCTTTCCCTCCTGGTAGTCCTGTGTCAGCCGATTGGCTAACGGAAGTGCTATATGATCAACATTCATGACATGCTCACCTTTCTTAGGGCCGTGTTCTTTTGCAAATTATATCATGCTCCCTCCCATGAAAAAACAAAACAACCCATATCAATGGGTTGTCAAAGTGTAAGGTAGAATTCTTTTAAAACTGTGGAGGTGTCACGGACCAGATCAAAACGGCTTCGGTTTCGCCGCAATTTTCGACGGAATGGTTTTTGGCACTGTCGAAGGAAATGCTGTCGCCAGCCTCCAGAACGTGCTCTTCATCATTAAAACGGGCAACAACGGTTCCCGTGATGACGGTAAAGCATTCCTCACCCTCGGTTTGCACGAATTTGTCTACGGCCATTTCACCTGGCTTGAGACGGACTTCGAGCATCCCGAGTTTTGCGCTTCCTCCCATAGAGAGCAGCGAATAGGTACCTGTAGATTCGGGGAAGACCAATTGTCTGCGCTTATGTTGCCTTGCGACATGCACCTGCTTTTGATCGATGTCCTCAAAAAAATGAATGATGGGGGATTCGAGGGCTTTCGTGATTTTCCACAGGGAGTCCAAAGACGGTTGTGAAATCCCCCTCTCCACTTGACTGAGCAGCCCTTTGCTTAACCCGGTTTTGTTTGCCATGATTTCCAGGGTAAAGCCGCGCTCTTTCCGAATCATACGTATCTTGTGTCCGATGGTCTCGATGGGAAGTCGCATATTTCCAACCTTCTTTCTTTATCGGAATAGAAACGATTATGTATGTCACCAGTGTTTATACGACGCTCATTGTCTTGAATATGCCAGTCGTAATCAACACCACGTAGATGAGTCCAAACCAGAGAAAAGACAAACGCCACACGGAAAAACCGATCTTTCCAAGGGACAGCTTTCCCTTCCAGCGCACTTGCATCCAGCCAAGCACAGCGATGAAGACGAGGTAAAAGCAAACGATCCACCACCACGCAGACATGGCATCTGGCCAGATCTCGCCATAGGCGACCACAACCGAACGAATCAACAAAAGATTCGTGATATTCACCGCCCACCTGGCCGCCAACCGCTTGTCCCGCTTCCAGACCCACATCAGATAATAGACGATCGGGAAACCCAGGAATGGTATGACGGTGAGTGTACCCCATAAGTAGGACCAGACATTTGCCACAAAGGTCATGATCTGTCGCCTCCCACCTTCTCTTCTCCCATGCTCGTCTTGAGAAGGATCACGCGAAGCAAGCTTTCATGCAATGGAGTGGGAACCCCTGCTTCCTTTCCTTTTTGGACGAGATAGCCATTGATTGCCTCTACCTCCGTCCGCCTCTGTCGTTTCACGTCCTGTAACATGGAGGAAAGATTTCGTGAAGTATTTCGACAAATTGCAAAGATTTCCTGCCAATCCGTTTCCCCCAATTTTTGTCCGTGATGATTGGCGACAGCCGCTGCTTCCTCAAAAAGATCGCGCATCAGGTCCACGGTGTACGGGTTCTCGAGCAAAGCTCCATTGGGAACTTCAAAAATCGCGGTTAACGGATTGATCAGAGCGTTCGCCACTAGCTTGCGCCAGGCAAACGGCTGGATCGAGGCTTCATAGGTAGCTTGAATCTGAACGGATCGTGCCCAGTCCAGAAATGCCGAGATCACCGGATCGGGACCTGCTGTCTCATTCCATGGACCGACGCGAAGTGAGCCGCTTCCGGTATGAAACACCTCTGTCCCGGACAGTCGCCTCGCTCCCTCTGCGTTGATTCCGAAGTAGCAAATTCTGTCGGGGAGCTTCTCAGCCAGCCATTCTTGGTGCCCCATACCGTTTTGCAGGGCCAGGATGGAGGCATTCTGTGGAATCTGACGCAAAACCGGCAGCAATCCAGGCAAGTCGTTTTGTTTTACGGCAAGCAGGTACAAGTTGCCCGGTGGCAAGCCCTGTTCAATCGGACTTGCTGCGAGCGGAACGGGTAAAACCTGCCCGTCCAGAGAATGAAATGACATTTTCTGTCGGTTGATTTGCTCGGCCTGAAGAGAACTTCGAGTCACGACTGACGCTGACTGTCCGCTCAGAACCAGTCTGGCAGCATATAACAGCCCAACAGCACCGCCGCCAATCACTACCGTCTTGACAGGAATCGATTCCGATCGCATTTGTTCACCCACATTAATCAATACTTATCTAAAGAATAGCAGAGATTAGGAGATTGAGCAATTGATTGGGTTAAAAAAAGATCAAAATTGTCGAAAAATTTAACGTAAAAAACAAGCAGACCGCCTCTTTTGCGAAGAGTCGGTCTGCTGACAGCGCTATACCGGATAGACAGGATGCTTTCTTTCAGAAAATAACTGATTTTTACCTTGATAGACCGAGAAGCGCGAGATGAGTTCCTGCCTCAGCTCGGCAGGGGGCACAATCGCATCGACAATCAGATTGGAAGCGAGCAGGTAGATATCGATATCCTCCTGATACTCCTTCCTTTTTTGGGCGATAAAAGCCTGGCGCTCCTGCGGGTCTTCGATTTCCTGAATTTTGTTGCTGTAGACAGCATTGACCGCAGCCTCCGGTCCCATGACCGCAATCTGTGCTCCCGGCAAAGCCAGTACGGCATCCGGTTCAAACGCGGAGCTGGCCATCGCGTACAATCCCGCTCCATACGCCTTGCGCACAATGACGGAAATTTTCGGTACTGTCGCCTCCGCCATCGCCGCTATCATTTTCGCGCCATGACGGATGATCCCCGCACGCTCAACCGCTGTGCCAATCATAAAGCCCGGTACATCGGCAAGGAAGAGCAACGGAATCGAAAACGCATCGCACAAGGTGATAAAGCGCGCCGCCTTGTCGGCCGAATCGACGAATAACACGCCGCCTTTGACTCGCGGTTGGTTGGCGATGATCCCGACCGGTTTGCCGTCAAGACGTGCCAGCCCAGTCACCAGCTCCTGGGCGAACAGCTTTTTGATTTCAAAGAAGGAGCCTTCGTCTACCAGTGCTTCGATCAGATCATGCACGTTAAATGGCGCGTTCTGATTTTCAGGGACGAGCGCTGTTATTTCCTTCGCAGTCGATACAGGGAGCTTCCCTTCGAGGACAGGCGGCTTCTGCGTATAGTTGGCTGGGAAGAAGCGAAGGTATTCACGTGCTGCTTGAATCGCTTCCTCTTCATTCGCAGCGAGGACATCTCCGCAGCCGCTCACCGAGCAATGCATGCGGGCCCCGCCCAGTTCTTCGAGGGTGACTTTTTCGCCGATGACCATTTCCGCCATACGCGGCGATCCGAGGTACATGCTGGCGTTTTTATCGACCATGATCACGATGTCGCAAAAAGCCGGGATATAAGCGCCGCCTGCAGCAGACGGCCCAAACAGGATGCACACCTGGGGAATTTTGCCGGACAGCTTTACTTCATTGTAAAAGATGCGTCCCGCACCACGGCGTCCTGGAAACATCTCCAGTTGATCCGTAATCCGCGCTCCGGCGGAATCCACCAGATAGATCAGCGGCACCTGCATTTTTTCGGCCGTCTCCTGAATACGGATGATTTTCTCTACCGTGCGCGATCCCCAGGAACCTGCTTTTACTGTCGAGTCATTGGCCATCACGCATACGGTTTGTCCATTTACCTTGCCGATGGCCGTCACGACGCCGTCTGCCGGCAGATCCCCTGCCATTACATTGGCGAACAGTCCGTCTTCGACCATGAATTCGTCATCGAAAAGCAATTTGAGGCGGTCACGAACAAACAGCTTGTTTTGCTCTTTCGCCTTGGCGTGATATTTGGGCTCTCCGCCCTGCTTCACCTGATCGATTTTCTCGTACAGTTTCTCGTCCGCTTGTTTGCTCATGGCTTCCTCCTTGTCACTCTCCACGATATACAGGTTTTCTTTTTTCCTGAAATGCCGCCAGCCCTTCCAGCCTGTCCTTGGTTGGAATCAAGAGTTGGTAGGCCTGGCTCTCCATCATCAGCCCTGTCGCCAATTCCACCTCTGACCCGCAGTCGATCGCAACCTTCGCCTGTGCGAGAGCAAGTGGCGCCTGCTCCGCAATTTGCCGCGCCAGTTCAAGCGAATCGGCCAACAGCCGTTCGGCAGGCACCACGCGGTTGACTAAACCGATACGCAGCGCTTCATCGGGAAGGACGCGGCGTGCGGTAAAGATCAGTTCTTTGGCCAAGCCTTTGCCAACCAGACGAGGGAGCCTTTGCGTCCCGCCCGCACCCGGGATGATTCCAAGCGAGGTTTCGGTCAGTCCCATCTGAGCCGTCTCGCTCATGACACGCAAATCGCAGG